>JAIBDF010000125.1 GCA_024679535.1 Chromatiales bacterium | reverse complement strand
CCTTCGCCACCGACGAAGCCGCTGCCGAGCAGGACGCCACGTTCACGCCGGTCCGCGGCCTGGGCTTCATCTTTAGAATTGCGTTCCATCCAGAGGCGAATGAGTCCACCCACGAAAATGGGCGTCATCGTCGAAACGGGCAGGTAGACGCCAACGGCAAATGGCAAAGACGGGATGCGAGCAATTTCGCAGGCGATGGCGATACCGGCGCCAATGGCGACCAGTCCCCACGGCAGGTTCTGGTCGAGCACGCCGTCGATCACCAGCTTCATCAGTGTGGCCTGTGGCGCCGGCAACTCGGTGCTGCCAAAGCCAAAACCCTTACCGAGCGCTAACACCGTAAGACAGACAAACACTGCTGAGGTCAGTACTCCGATCAACTCGGCTGTCTGCTGTTTGCGTGGCGTTGCGCCCAACAGGTAACCGGTTTTCAAATCCTGAGAAGTGTCGCCTGAGATCGAGGCCGCAATGGCAACCACGCAACCCACGGTCAGCGCCGCGGCCTTGCCGAAGGTATCCGTCCAGCCGAACAGCAGGAAAATCGACGCCGTGCCGAGCAATGCTGCGATCGTCATGCCGCTCGTCGGATTGCTTGTCACGCCGACGAGGCCGACGATGCGCGATGCCACGGTGACAAAAAAGAATGCAAAGACGATGACACAAATGGCTGCTGCTGCACGAATACCGGTTCCGCCAATGGCCCCGAACACCTGCGGCACCAGAACGAGCACGGCTGCAATTGCGAGAACGCCAATACCAACATAGCGCAGCGGCAGATCGGAGGCGGTACGCTTCTCGACGACTTGAGACTGATCAGAACTCATGCGCTCCGTCAGCTCTGCAGAACCAATCTTGAAGCTGCTGACCATGACCGGAATACTGCGTATCAACGTTATGATTCCCGCCGTCGCCACGGCGCCTGCGCCAATGTAACGAACGTAACGCGTCCAGATCTGGCTCGGCGACATGTCACGGATCAGGTTGACGGTTTCCGGGTACATCGGCGCGATAAGGTCGGCACCCCAGTAATCGATCGCAGGGATGATAATCAACCAGGACAGCAGGCCACCGCCGACCATCACGGCGGCAATGCGCGGTCCGAGAATGTAGCCGACACCGAACAGGGCAGCCGAGAGGTCGAGGCCCAGTTCGCCTTTCCTGAGAAACGGGACCTTTGCGTGAACCGCACTCGGGATGACATGGATCCAGGACGTCAGGAACTTGAAGAATGCGCCACCCGCGAGACCATAGAAGACAAAGCGCGCGCGCCCGCCACCGATTTCGTTCGCGACGAGGACCTCGGCGCAGGCCGTACCTTCCGGATACGGCAGCTTGCCGTGTTCGCGCTCAATCAGGAAGCGGCGTAACGGAATCATGAACAGGATGCCGAGAAGACCGCCGCACATGGCGAGCAGCGTCATCTGCAGCAACTCGGGTGGCATACCCCACATAAACAAGGCGGGCAACGTAAAAATAACGCCACTGGCCAGCGAGCTCGACGCCGAACCGGTGGTCTGAGAAATATTCGTCTCGAGGATCGAGCCCCGAATCCCAACACCGGCCAGCGCCCGGAAGACGGCAACGGTCATAACCGCAACCGGAATTGACGTACTGATCGTCAGGCCGGCACGTAAGCCCAGATAGGCATTCGCAGCGCCGAAGATGATACCGAAGACAATGCCAAGCCCTACCGCTTTAAAAGTGAACTCGGCGGGCGACTCGGCCGGCGATACAAATGGTTCGTAGGAATCGCCCTCTTCGATAGGTACGTAGGCTTTTGGACTCAGTCCGTCTTTGCGCATGGTTTTCTTTCCAGATCGCTCGTGTAGCCTGATTCTACTTCAGAAAACACGGCCGTATGTGCGATAGTGCCTGCCATTATGAGCAGGGCATTGATAACCGGCGCATCGGCGGGGCTCGGCAGCGAGTTCGCCCGTCAGCTCGCTGCGAGGGGCAAGAACCTCATTCTCGTGGCGCGGCGGATGGAACCGATGGAGCAACTGGCGGCCGATCTGCGCGGCAGCCATGGCGTTGAGATCGACGTCATGAGCGCCGATCTGTCGGCCCCCGGAGCGCCTGCCGAATTAAATGAGGAAGCCCGTAAGCGCGGTTTCGAAATTGACTTCCTTGTTAACAATGCGGGCGCCGAGGGGCCGGACCTGATAAGGACTCGTGACTGGGATCGACAGGATGCCTACCTGCGCCTCATGATGACGTCGGTCGCCGCTATGTGCCATGAGTTCATGCCCGCAATGATCGAGCGCGGCAACGGCAGGGTATTGAACGTTGCCTCCGTGGCGGGACGCATGACCGTTGGTGGCGACTACAGCTACGGTCCGACCAAGGCCTACCTGATCGCCTTGTCGAAGGCGCTGGCCTCGTCGTACAAGAGCGAGGGCGTCCACGTCATGGCCTTATGCCCGGGATTCACGCATACCGACTTTCACGCCTCGGACAAACTGACCGGCATGAAAACCAATACACCGAAGTTCATCTGGTACGACGCCAATGTCGTGGTTCGGGAAGGCCTTGGGGCCCTGGAAAAAGGCAAGGATGAGTATACGTCGGGACGACTGTATCGATTCCTCGTTCCGATACTAAGACAACGCTGGACGCGCGGCCTGCTGTCGGCTCTCGGCGTGAAACTCTAGTCGCAGGAATTCGCGCGTATCGCGCCCCGGTCTATTTTATTGCTCTGCCTTGCTCGCGCAGTCGATACACTGCGTCACGGTGGGATCGAATTCCAGCCGCTTCGGGTTGATCGGCTCGTCGCATTCCTGACACACGCCGTACTCGTCGTTATCTATACGAATAAGTGCGGCCTCGATACGACGAAGCATCTGCTCGCGCCGCCCGACAGAAGCCTGCGCCATTGCCTGCGCCTGCATCGCGTCCATGCGCGACAGCCTGCCCACCTTTGACTGGTCCAGTTCGACAATGGCTGCAGACTCGTCGCCCGATTCGGCGGCAGCCTGGAGTTCGGCTCTGAGCTTGAGCAAGCGTTCACGGGACACTGGTCACTTACCTGCTGTCTTTCCAACCGGCCCATCCGGGCCCACGAACGACACGGCCAGGTGTCGCGCCTGTATGCTCGCCGTCCTTCAATACCTGTTCACCATTGACGAATACGTGCTCCACACCGGTCGCGTATTGCAGGGGTTTCGCAAAGGTCGCGTGATCCTGAACCGCATCGGGGTCGAATACGACGATGTCGGCGAAGAAGCCGGCTGTCAGTTGACCACGCTCGCGGATCCCGATATTGGCGGCGGGCAGAGACGTCATTTTGCGAATGGCGTCCTGCAGCGTGATAACGCCCTCGTCGCGTGCGTACTTGCCTAGCACCCGGGTGAACGTTCCATACGCACGCGGATGGGTGCTGGAGTTCAGGAATACGCCTTCTGGCGCTGAAGCCTCGGCGTCAGAACCGAAACTCATCCACGGCTGAGCAACTTTTCTGGCCACATTTTCCTCCGACATCAGGAAGTACACCGTGGAAACCCTGCTCCTGTCTTCGATGACAAGATCGATGGCCGCATCGACTGGCTCTACACCCCGCATATCGGCCACTTCCTGCAACGTTTTGCCAATCAGATGGCGCAGGTCTGGATTACGAAAGCCGATGAACAGAATCCCGTCGGCACCCGCGTGCAAACCGAGGTTTTCCCAGTCTGTGTCTTCAGACAGCATCTCCGCTTTGACGCGCGCACGAGTCTCCGGGTTCTCGAGTCTTGCGAACCAGGCCTCGTTACCACCCTCCTGTACCCAAAGCGGCATCGATGCATCCAAACCGGTCGCGCCCGCCGGGTATGTATACATATCCGCCGTAATGGCGAGACCTTCTTCACGCGCACTCTCGATCAGGGCGAATACGTTCTCAAGCTTGCGCCAGTTTGGTTTTCCGCTCGCTTTCAAATGGTAGATTTCGGCGGGCGCTCCCGTCACCCGTGAAATATGAATCAGTTCCTCGACGCTCTCCTCGAGCCGATCACCTTCCGACCGAATATGCGAGATGTAGCGGCCGCCGTACTCGGCCGCAGCGTTCATCAGTGCGACCAGTTCATCCGTATTTGCAAAATTACCGGGCGCATAAATAAGGGAAGAGCCGACACCAATCGCGCCCTCCCGCATCGCAACCCGTACATGGTCCTGCATGCGTGCCAGCTGTTCGTCTGTCGCCCTGACGTTATCGAAACCCACTTCCAGCATACGTAAGGTGGCGGCGCCGACATAGGACGCGACGTTGGGCGATATGCCCTTGTTCTCAAGAAACTCGAGGTACTCACCGAGAGTTGACCACGTGATGTCGTATTCAATATCGACCTGCCGCGACTTCACCAGCGCTCGCAGTTCGTCGTTGACCGGCCCCATCGACCAACCCTCACCCATCACTTCCAGCGTTACGCCTTGCTTGATATCGCTCATACCACGACCATCTTCGATCAATGACTCGGTCGCCCACGAGAGCATGTTGATAAAACCAGGCGCTACAGCAAGACCGCTCGCATCAATTTCCTGTTCCGCGGTCGCCGCAGACAGGTCGCCGATCTTCGCAATGCGATCGCCATGTATTGCCACGTCGGTTTTCTCGGGTACGCCGCCCAGTCCATCGTACACATCACCGCCGCGAATGATGACATCGAAATGCTGCGGCTCCGTTGGCGCCGTGCACCCCGCCAGCAAAATCATCACGAGCAGTGCTGGAGTCTGTCTGGTTCGTCTCTTTGTCATTCGACCACTTTGTAGTTTCGAGGTGATTGCTGTCAAATAGGTGCATGTTTCCCGCGCCCAGATACATCCGGACCAATGGTCTCGACATGGCTGTCCACGAGCTAGGTGAAGGCGAGCCGATCGTTTTCCTGCATGGCTTTCCAGAGCTCGCCTATTCCTGGCGGCACCAGATGCCCGCCCTTGCGGAGGCTGGTTTTCGTGCCATCGCACCCGACCAGCGTGGCTACGGCAGAACCACAGCCCCTGCCGGGGTAGCCGACTACCGCATGTCGCAGCTCATTACCGATGTCCATGGCTTGCTCGACGCACTCGAACTGGACAGCGCTACGTTTGTTGGGCATGACTGGGGGGCGCTCGTGCTGTGGCAGATGGCGATGCTGGCGCCCGAGCGCATCGACAAGCTCATCGTGCTCAATATTCCGCATTTTCCACGTTTACCCACTGATCCGATCGCGCTCATGCGAGCGCGCTTTGGCGATGCTTTCTACATTGTCAATTTTCAGGATTCCGATGAAGCCGACCGCGTGTTTGGCGATGACCCGCGTCACTTCATCAATCGTATGATGCGCAAGAACCAGCTCACGCGAGAACAGTTTGAGAAACTGCCGCCCCAATATCAGGTTGTCAGCCTGTTACGGCAGACGCGTGCGGAGCAAGCAAGCGGCGATGCCTTGTTGAGCGATGAGGAACTCGACTACTACGCGGCAGGATTTGAACAATCGGGCTTTACCGGCCCGATAAACTGGTACCGCAACTGGACCCACAACTGGGAGCAACTCCGGGGCGTCGAGCAGCAGATAGATATTCCGACGCTGTTCCTCGGAGCGACAAACGATGTCCTTATCGGCCTGCAGCATATTGAGGGAATGAAGCCCCTGGTGAATGATCTGACGATTCACATGCTCGAGTGCGGTCACTGGACTCAGCAAGAGAGACCCGACGAGGTGAATGAGCTGTTGATCGACTGGCTAGTGCAGCGCAGGTGATGCTAAAGAATCCGAGCCTTCACCAAACATCGCGCGATCAAACGCATTGATCATATTGTCAATCGGCTGAGCGCCGACAACGAGCAGTCTCTGGTTGATTAGAAATCCCGGTGCACTGGCAATACCTGAACTCCGAACCTGCGCCTCGCGAGTCGCGACGATCTGCCGAATACGGTCGCTGACAATGGCCTCGGCCGTTTCCTTCGCCGAAATTCCGTGGGCTTTTGCGATATCGACCAGCATGCCGCGCTCACCAATATTGATGCCGTCCTCGAAGAACGCCGACATCAGGTGATCTGCGATCGCGGACTGATCCGCGCCTGCCATCGCAGCATGCTGCATCAGCTGGTGTACCGGAAGCGTGTTGGGCACATGCCGGATCCTGTCAAAACGGAACTGAATGCCGGACGCCGTGCCTTCCTCGGTCAGATGCTCCAGTACTGGCTCAACATTGGCGGGGCTGCCAAAGCGTTTCGTCAGGTAGATGTCGAACGGCATACCTTCGGGCGGGATTTCCGGGTTCAGCTGGAACGGGTTCCAGCTAACCTCGTAGGGGCCCTCTACGGCCTTAAGCGCCTCATCGAGGTGCCGCTTGCCAATGAAACAGAACGGGCACACGAAATCCGCAATCACCTCGACTTGCAAGGCGGCCGAAACGGCTACGCGGTCGCTGCTGCGGACGATGTTGGAAAGTGTTTCGCTCATGTGCTCGATCCTCCTGATATAGGCCCTTTAATAAGGCCCGAATAGCCAATATCAAGCGTAACGCGCCCGGCGTGAACGGACGCTGAACTTTACGTGAATGCCACGGATCTATTGAAAACCGAGAAATATCGTCGAAATTGTCTTATTTTGTCGCTAACGTGTGTAATAAGATCTTTCAATGTAGTGCAACCGCCTTAAATTCGGACAAGAAATCGATCGGACAGAAATCATTGATATTTTGATTTTTAATCGCTTTTAAAGGCTTTTCGATAATTTTTAAGCTTTTTAGCGGCCTTATAGCGCCTTTAGACCCTTAATCCACGACAAATAAGCCATGCTGCCGGCCAGTATGAAGTTGATGATTTCCTGATAGGTAACGAAGTAAGCATTTTCGTCGAAGATCGCGTCACTTGGGACCAGAGCGCGTCCACCCATGCTGATAACCAACGCGATGAGCGTCACCAGTGACTCGAATGTGGCGATCAGCGTTGTCCAGGACGGTCGCCGCGTAGTACCAGGGCAGGATGCGAATCACATTCATCTGCAATATTCTTAGCCTTTATCAGGTCTTACTCAAGAGCCCACTTCCAAGAGAGACAACGTGCTTATAAAAAAACCGTCCGACATTCGCCCTTCCGAGATTACGAGCCAGGAAAACTATCTGAATCGACGCGATTTTATTCGTGCCGGCGCGATAGCCGGTGGCGCCCTGCTCGCCCCCGGTGCATTTGGAGCGCTTATTCCGGAGGCGCGGCGCGCGAAACTCGACGGCGTTACCGAGAGCCCGTTCAGCACGACTGAGACGCCCAACAGTTATGACGACATAACGACATACAACAACTTTTACGAATTCGGCACGGGTAAGAATGATCCGGTTGTCAATGCACGGGACTTCAAGCCGCGCCCCTGGACGATCACCGTCGAAGGTGAAGCAGAGAAAACCGGTACCTTTGAATTCGACGACTTCATGAAACCCTTCGACCTTGAAGAGCGCATCTATCGCATGCGTTGTGTGGAAGCCTGGTCAATGGTCATACCGTGGGTTGGGATCTCGCTGGCCGATGTCATTAAGCACGTGCAACCCACATCCAGAGCAAAGTACGTTGCCTTTGAAACGCTCAACGATCCCGAGCGTATGCCGGGCGTTCGCCGACGCGTTCTCGAATGGCCTTATCGCGAGGGGCTGACGATTGAGGAAGCAACTAACCCTTTGCCGATTCTTGCCGTGGGCCTGTACGGGGAGGTGCTGCCCAACCAGAATGGCGCACCGATGCGGCTGGTTGTTCCGTGGAAGTACGGTTTCAAGGGCATCAAGAGCATCGTAAAGATTCACTTTAGCGAGCGGCGCCCGAAAACCAGCTGGAACATGTCGCAGCCGAGCGAGTACGGCTTCTATGCCAACGTGAACCCCGAGGTCGACCACCCACGCTGGAGCCAGGCGCGAGAGCGGCGGATCGGTGCCAGCCTATTCGCGAGCAAACAACCCACCCTGATGTTCAATGGATACGGCGAACAGGTCGCGGATCTCTACAAGGGCCTGAACCTAACGCGCAACTTCTAGACGTCACTTGGACACACTCAAACAGATCCGGCTCATTTGGAAGCCGCTCGTTTTCGCTGCGTGCCTGTTGCCGTTCGCGCTTGTTGTCGGCGATGCGTTCGAGATCACAGGGCGACTGGGAGCAAACCCGATCGAGGAAATCATGGATCGTTTCGGCAATTGGTCGCTACGATTCATCCTGATCACACTGGCGGTGACCCCGCTGCGCCGTATCACCGGCTGGAACTGGCTCTTACGATTCCGACGCATGCTCGGCCTGTTTACTTTCTTCTATGTCCTCATGCACTTCCTGACCTGGCTGATTCTCGACCAGGGCCTGCTGCTGTCGGCGATTCTCGAGGACCTGGTGAAACGCCCGTTTATCACCATTGGCTTTGCAGGGCTGCTGTTGCTGCTATCGCTGGCTGTAACCTCGACCAATGGGATGCGACGCCGCCTGGGACGACGCTGGCAGCAGCTGCACAACCTGGTCTATGTGATCGGCATCCTCGGTGTCTGGCACTACTGGTGGCAGGTAAAGAAAGACATCACGGAACCGCTGATCTACGCGGCGATCCTCACACTGCTGCTCGGCTATAGGGGGACAGTCACCTTTTTGCGTCACCGCAGGCAGAGCGCCAATCTTGGGGGAAGGTGACTGTCCCCCTAAAGTAAAAACCGGGGCGGCCGCAGCCGTCCCGGTAATCACAACACAGCTACTTCGTCAGGCAACTTTCACTGTGTGTCGTTCCGCCACCCGGATCTTCGGAAGCGTGACTGTCAGGATT
>JAIBDF010000133.1 GCA_024679535.1 Chromatiales bacterium | reverse complement strand
GACAAACAAAGAAGAATGACACCGCTGCGATCCGTTTTGTGTACTGCGCTTCTGGCACTTGGCTTGCCCCTCCAGGCTAATGCGGAGACTCCCGGTAATAGCGCCCCGCTGTTTGCGAGCAGCGATATCCTTGACGTTACGATAAAGATGCCGGTCGACCGGATCATGTCAGAACGACCAACCGAAGAGGAATTGCCCGCAACGCTCATCTACACGGACGCTGACGGTGGCACTGTCTCGCTGGAAATAGGCGTCAGGACCAGGGGGAAATATCGGCGGCAATGGCGCATCTGCCCGTTTGCACCACTGCGCTTCAATTTCAAGAAGGCTGAGGTCAAGGACACCCTGTTTGCGACCGCCGATAAAATCAAGTTGGTATCACACTGTAAATCTGGGCGAGACAGTTACCAGCAAACGGTTCTCAGGGAGTACCTCGCCTATCGAATCCTGAACATCATCACAGACTACAGCTATCGCGTACGCCTGCTGCGAATCCAATATATCGATTCCGAGAATGGCGACGTGAACGCAGATAATTTCGGGTTCCTGATCGAGCATCGCAGCCAGCTGGCGGAAAGGCTGGGGCTCGAGGTCAAAGACGTTGAAACCACAATTGTTGCAGACCTGGATTCGGTCCACACTAATCTCGGCTCATTATTCCAGTACCTGATAGGCAACACCGATTTCTCCCCGATCGCCGGTACGACGGGAGAGCAGTGCTGTCACAACTACACGATCCTCGGGCAAACGGACGGGGCGCTGTTTGCTATTCCATACGACTTCGATATGTCCGGTTGGGTTAATGCTACCTATGCCACGCCCAACCCGAAGTTCGGATTGCGTAACGTCCGCGAGCGCCTGTATCGCGGTCGTTGTGAGAACAACAGTCAACTCGCCACCAGCGTGCACCTGATGCAGGAGCAACAATCGGAAATTTATGCGCTGGTCACTGAGTCGGAACATCTGGCAACGTCCGCAAAGAAGCAGCTGATTCGCTACCTGGACGACTTCTACAAACGAATCGGCAATCCCAAGACGGTCAACTCGCGCTTGATCAAGAAGTGCGTCGAGTAGCGGGAGCGTCCACCCCAGCCAACTGATCACCGCCAGAGCGACAAGATCTCCTGTCCCAGGCCTCGTGCTTGCTCAATGACGCGATCTAACGAATGATGCCGGCAACGATGAGCGAATCAGTCAATATTCAGAATATCCTGCAACAGGCCGTGCAGGCTCACCGTGCTGGCGATCTTGCCAGCGCCGGACGACTGTATCGTGCGGTGCTCAAACAGGACCCGACCCAGGTAGACGCGTTGCAATATCTGGGCGTTATCGCGATGCAGTGTGGCAGATTTGATGAGGCAGTGAGAACGATCGGTCAAGCCGTCGATTTGTCGCCCGACGATCCCCACATGCACGCCAACCTCGGAAATGCGTTGCTGCAGCTCGGTGATATCGGGATGGCGCTCGAGCACTATGAGTCCGCATTGGCTATCGACCCCAACCTGATAGAGGTGCGACGCAATCTTGCGATGGCGTTACTCGCACAGGACAGGGCGAGCGATGCCCTTCGAGAAATAATGAAGGCTGCCCGCCAGGCGCCACGATCACTCGAGGTGCAGGTGACACTGGGCAATATTCTGGGCAAGGCCGGCAGGAGCGACGAAGCGGTTGTCTGCTTTGAAAGGATTCTGTCTGTGCGCCCGGATATTGCGCCGATCCACGGCAATCTGGCGAACGTCCTGCGACGGGTAGGGCGCATAGACGAAGCGATCACACATTATAATAAAGCGCTGTCATTGGCACCGGACTATGCCGAATCGCACTACGATCTCGGCATTGCGCACGAGGTTCTCGGTGACCGTGCCGCAGCGGAGGCCTCGCTGCGCAAGGCGCTCGAAGTCGACCCCCGGTGCAGCAAGGCCTGGCGTGCGCTTGCCAACCTGCAGAAGAACAACCTGTGTGACGCGGACCTGGCGACAATCGAAATGGAACTCCAATCGAATAAGGCATCCAACGAACAACGCACGCATCTAGAGTTCGCCGCAGGCAAGTGCCGCGAGGACAGGCGTGAGTACGGTCAATCATTCGAGCACCTTGAGCGAGGTAACGCATTGCGGCGGGCCAGCGTTTCTTACAATCTGCAACGTGATCAAACAGTATTCGACAATATTCGGCGCGCCACTGACGCAGCATTCTTCGACCGGTGGTCAGGCGTAGGCTCGGATGATGCAACGCCGATTTTTATCGTCGGCATGCCCCGATCCGGGACGACGCTCGCGGAGCAGATTCTGGCAAGCCACCACAGTGTATTCGGCGGCGGCGAACTGGCAACACTGTACACGGCGCTGGCATCGCAATTTACGCTACGGCACGGATTTGATTACTCCGCCGGGATCGAAGCGGCAACCGCCGATGAGCTCCGCGCGGTTGCCAGACAGTATCTCGATTCGATCCGCGCACTCGGTGGTGAGGCGGAACGTATCACCGACAAATTACCAACGAACTTCCTCAACCTGGGTCTGATCAGCGTCCTGTTTCCGAAGGCCACGATCATTCATTGCACACGCGACCCGCGCGACACGTGCTTTTCAATTTACAAACATTACTTTAGTGCCCGTGGGCACGACTACGCTTATGACCTTGAGGAACTTGGCACCTATTACAACCTGTATCGGAGCCTGATGAGTCACTGGGCAAAGGTACTGCCGATATCGATTCACGAATTAAATTACGAGGCTGTCGTCACTGATGTCGAGACTTCAGCGAGAGCCTTGCTCGAAGCCTGCGCGTTACCCTGGGATGCGGCCTGCCTCGACTTTCACCAAACAAGAAGGCCCGTCGCCACGATCAGTTCCGATCAGGTAAGGCGTCCAATTTACTCCGACTCGGTCGCCGCGTGGCGTCGTCACGAGGAAAAGCTGGCGCCGTTGCTGCGGATTCTTGCCACACCCACGCCCTGAGCGGCGGCCTCCTGCGGCTCCAACTAAAGGCCCTGAGGCCCGGCCATGGAACCCCTCGATCGCTTAGATAAAAAGGGAATCAAGGTCGATTTTGGGCGTTTCGTGCGCACTCGCGCCAAAAATCAGCGCATTGCCTCAAATGTGCTTCCCGGCCACAATGCCGGACCCTTCAGGATATGCGGAGCCCCAGCCCATGAGATTGTTGACCCTGATTAGCCTGTCGTTGCTGACAGCGGCCTGCCAGCCAGCCGCCGAGTCCACGCAGAGCCCCGAAGTAAAACGACCCACATTCGAACTGGCCACAAGCGCGGCCTACGACGTTGCGGCCATTGGAGCCTATACCGACGACCACGCGGCCGTATACGACTACATCGACGCCAATCTCGACGATCACCTGGCTGCTCTGCAACGCTGGTTGCGACAACCGTCGATATCCGCCCAGAACATCGGTATTCAGGAAATGGCGGAGATGCTGCGACAGGATCTTGCCGACCTCGGGTTTGCAGAAGCGGAGCTTGTTCCAACGGATGGCCACCCCGGCGTCTGGGGTTACTACGATGCCGGAGCCGAATCCACACTGGTCGTTTACCTGATGTACGACGTGCAGCCAGTCAATCCGGAAGACTGGGACAGCCCGCCTTTCGACGCCGAGGTTATTGACCATGACCTGGGGCGAGTCCTGATGGCACGCGGTGCAACCAACCAGAAAGGTCCCCAGCGCGCGCTCTTGAACGCGCTCGAGTCCATCATCGCCGTGGAGGGCAACCTGCCCGTCAACATCATGGTCGCCGCGGAAGGTGAAGAAGAACTGGGTTCACCCCACTATCCACAGATTATTGACGCCTATGAAGATCGGCTAAGAGAAGCTGACGGCGTGCTGTTTCCGTTCAACTCGCAATCGCCGGACGGCAAGATCAACATGATCCTCGGCGTCAAAGGCATCGTGTACTTCGAAATGATCGCGACCGGCGGCGAGTGGGGAGGACCGTCCAATGCCGAGATCCATGGTTCCTACAAGGCCATCGTCGACTCGCCTGTCTGGCGTCTCATCAAGGCGTTGTCATCGATGACGTCACCTGACGGTAATACCATTCTCGTTCCGGGCTATTACGATGGCATCATTCCGCCAACCGAGGAAGAATCACTGCTGATAAATGCCAGTATCGAAAATCGCGACGAAGCGCAATTGCTCGAGATGCTGGCCGTCGATCACTGGATCGATGGGAAGACCGGCACTGATGCTGTCGTCGAGTTCCTGTACCAGCCGTCGCTGAACATTGATGGCATCTGGGGTGGCTACACCGGTGAAGGCGTGAAAACCATTCTCCCTCACCAGGCAAGCGCCAAGGTCGATTCGCGCTTGCCGCCAGACCTTGATCCCGACGAAGCACTCGACAAGATTCGCCGGCACCTCGATGCGCAAGGATTCAGCGACGTCGAGATCCGCAAACTGAGCGGGTACCCCGCCTCGCAGACGTCCGTCGAGGCGCCTGCCGTGCAGGCCGCGATCTCAGTCCTCTCCAAATACGCCAGCCAGATCAACGTGCAGCCGCGCATCGCAGGTAGCGCGCCGTTCTACCAGTTCACATCGCGGCTGGGTCTGCCGCTGGTGCCAACCGGTATGGGTTTCGGCACAGGGGCCCACGCCCCGAACGAGATCATGCTGATCGAGCCGGGACCAGATACCAAAGCGGCTGGTCTTGCGGACATTGAAAAAGCCTACGTCGATTTCGTTTACGCTCTGGCGGGCAGCAGGTAGGTCTTGATTGTGGCTACTCGGCCTCTGATTTGGTGTAGATTTGCGGGATGCCGGACAACAACAAAAACTGGGCCTTCGCGCTCCACGGCGGCGCAGGCGCGGTCGCCGGTCGCGACTACGCCGAAACAGAAAGACACCTCCGCGAACTCGGGGCTGCCTGCCAGCAGCAGTTGCAAGACGACGCAGCGGCGCTTGATGTCGTTGCCTACGCCGTTACAAAGCTCGAATCCTGCGGCCTTTACGTCGCCGGACGAGGGTCTGCTCCAAACAGTGCCGGCTATGTGGAGCTCGATGCGTCCATCATGGACGGCCGCTCTCGCGAAGCTGGAGCAGTTGCCGCATTGAGAGACTTTGTCAGTCCCGTGGGTGTCGCGCGCGGTATCATGGAAAAGACGCCCCACGTGATGCTTGCCGGTGCCGGCGCGCTGACCTTCGCGCGCGAACACGGGTTTGCAGAAGTGACTGATCCGGCGAATTACTACAGGCTGCCTGTTGGCGTCACCCGTGAAGATGTCGATGACATCGCACATGGGACCGTCGGTGCCGTTGCGCTGGATACGTCAGGCGGACTGGCTGCCGCAACGTCAACCGGTGGGACATTTGGCAAACTCGAAGGCCGCATCGGCGATACACCTTTGGTGGGCCCGGGGACCTGGGCGGACGACAACATCGCGATCTCGTGTACCGGTATCGGGGAACACATCATTCGCTCTGGTGGTGCATCGTCGATCGCCTTCCGTTACAAGTCCGGCGTGCCAATGGAAAACGCCGTGCAGGAGATGCTCGACGAGATTGCGCGGCTGGGTGGCGACGCCGGCGTGATCGCGGTGAGCCGGGACGGCAGCATTGTGATGCCCTACAACTCGGAGGGTATGAAGCGCGCGTGCGCAACATCCCACTCTGACCTTGTCGTTGCGACGTTCGCATAAGGAAGAGTCGTTGAATCGCAAGCCGATTATTACATGCGCCGTTACGGGCTCGGGTGACACGGCAGGTAAACACCCTGACCTGCCAAAATCGCCTGAAGAAATCGCGACAGCGGCGATTGAGGCCGCGAAAGCAGGCGCAGCCATCGCTCACATACATGTGCGGGAACCGGAAACCGGCAAGCCCTGCCGCGACGTCGACCTCTACCGTGAAGTCGTGGCTCGGGTTCGCGACAGTGCAACCGATGTCATCATCAACCTGACAACCGGCATGGGCGGGGACCTATATCTCGGCCCGGACGATGACCCTCTGCAGTTTGCTGGCAACACCGACTGCGTCGGCCAGCTCGAACGCATGGCGCATGTCGAAGCTCTGCTGCCGGAAATCTGTTCTCTCGACTGCGGCTCGTTCAACTATATGGGCCAGAACTATGTTTATGTATCAACGCAGACGATGTTGGAACTCGGCGCGAGGCGGCTGCAGGAAATCGGCGTCAAGCCCGAGCTCGAGGTTTTCGATGTCGGGCATATCTGGTTTGCGAAGCACATGATCGAACAGGGTCTCATCGACAGCCCGCCGCTGTTCCAGGTGTGCCTGGGCATTCCATGGGGCGCGCCCGCGAAACCTGGCGTATTTCAGACGATGGTGAACGAACTGCCCGAAAGCTGTAACTGGGGCGGGTTTGCCATCGGGGCGATGGAAATGCCGATGGTCGCTCAGTCGATGCTGCTTGGCGGCAACGTCCGTGTCGGACTCGAAGACAATCTCTATCTCGAAAAGGGCGTGCTCGCGTCAAATGCGCAGCTTGTCGACCGGGCCAGGACAATTATTGAGGCGCTGGGCGCGTCGGTACAAACGCCAGCGGAAGCACGCGTAAACCTCGGACTGAAATCACCATGATCTCCGTGCACAAGGGTATCGCCCACCCATGGCAGTGCGATGTCATGGGTCACATGACGACACGCTTTTATATGGCGATGTTCGATGACTCGTCCTACCACTTCCTGCACCAGGTATTCGGGTGGAACAGTGCCCAGGACCCCGACGGCAAATCAGGCTGGGTCGATGTCCGTCACACCATTAACTATCAGGCAGAGGTCAGCGCCGGTGACCTGCTGGAAGTGCGCGCCGAACTCATCAAGGTCGGCGGCAAGTCCATGACGGTTTCCTATGAAATGATCAACCTGGGGAGCGGCGATGTAGCGTCGACACTTGAGGCTGTCGTAGTATTATTTGATCTTGAGAAACGCTGCGCTGTTACCATTCCGGATGATCTGCGCACGACAGCACAACGACATGTGAAGGCTGATTTTATATGAGCGCTAATATGAAACCGTTGCCCGATATTATTGAGCCGCGTTGGTGGACGGGCGAACTGCCTGTCGCACCCGAATCATTCACCATCGATTGTGCCGGTATGCGCCTCGACGATACCGCACTGACGCAAGGCAGCGAACTTGGCGAGCGCATGAATGCGGTGTTTGATGACGTCGGTCTGGTTTACCTGACGAACACAGGTCTTACCGAACTTGCCGACATGCGGCGGGCAGCAAAGCTCGTGATCGATAAAGAAATGCAGTACGAGGCGGGCGCCAATCCGCGGAATAGTATTGAACCAAACGTATACGAGGTCGGCGCGCCCCTGCAGGCCTGGCTGCACTATCACCATGAGATGGCGTACGTCGGTACCAGCACGACGATGCTGGGGTTCCTCGCCAAGCATGCAGTAGGCGGCAAGGGACAGACATTTGTGTCCGATAACATCCGTGCAACCGAGGCCATCCTCGAAACCGCATTCGGACAAAAGCTGAAGGAACTCGGGCTTTGCTATCACCGCGACCTCACGGACCGCGAGAACTTTGTGGAAACCGAAGAGATTGGGATCTACAACCATTGGCAGAAATCGATGATGACCGAAGACCCCGATGAGGCCGAACAATTTGCGCGCGCCCGCGGGCTCGAAACGGAATGGGGTCCGAACCGCCTCCTCAAAACGCGCTACTACATTTCCGCCTACGAGTACTACCCACCGCTGGACCGCAACGTCCTGTACAGCAGCATCGCCGATGACGCTATGTGGTTCGACACCTGGCCCAAGGTGCAACACCTGCCGTACGAGCAGCGTCCATTGAAACTGACATTCGGCGACCTCAGCGAAATGACGCGTGCCGAGAAAGAGCTGTTTGTCGACGTGTACGATCGCTTCGGCATACCCATTAACTGGAACGTGGGTGATGTAACGCTCGTCTGCAACTGGCGCTGGGCACATGGTCGACCGAGCAT
>JAIBDF010000146.1 GCA_024679535.1 Chromatiales bacterium | reverse complement strand
TCGCACCCGATATGGTGAATTCGCCCATCAAACCAAACCGGGTCATCGTCACTATTGCGACACCATCATTGTAAGCGGGTGTGCCAGCCACACCGACCGTTGCAAAAGCCAGTCCCGCCTGTCCCATGAACTGCACGTTGCCGGTCTTGAAGTTATCGAATGCTTCTTTGTCCCTGAAGAATACGATCATGCTGAAGTTCTTGGCATCCGCCTGGATCCCCGATGTAAATTGCGTGAACCTCGTTGTACCGACGGCACTGTCACCTTCAATCACTGTCCCTTTGCCGTAAGCACCACCAAAACCGAATCCAACTCGCGTCACCGATGGATAAATAGCATAGCCATAGGCTTGCTCGAAATACTGTTCAGTACGCGGGAGTCGTGCGCGAAATTGTGTAATGGCGCCAGCCGCCTTCACCTGGGCCTTGCTATCCACATCCGCTTCCCAAGCGGCGTCGGCCAAGTTGCCGATCAGCAATGCGGCAACCAGCAATCCGATCACGCGAAAATACTTCATCGCCTGCACTCCAGGTGAGCTGTAATCCAGTCCGCACCTCCGGATACATCGCCCAGGAAATCCGAGGTACCGAATATTCCGGACCGATGCACGATAGACAGTCCAGCGTAACAGTCCTCGATCCAGGAACTCCTGGATACTCTGTGCAACGGGAAGTCGAGCGTCATCTCAAGATAATTCAGAAAATGCGAAGTATTGTCGCCCTTGGCCGCTTGTTTGCGCTGTTCGGCGATGGGCACTTTCTCGGCATACGACACACCAAAGCCGAAACTCCAGCGGAACATCTCTTCTTTGCTCCACGGCGAATAGCCCTTGCCCATCGCGGATATATACGCGGCATAACTCGAAAAAGTGCCGTTGCCTTCATCTTCCTCGAAATGACGAAACAGCGCGACCCGACCGAGGAAGTCAACGCGATTACCCTCGGAGAGCAACTTGCTGAGCGTCAGGCCCCCGATGTTAGTATCGGCAACTTCGCTCTTGCTAAAGTCTCCCTGGTCGATTTCGCTGACGATGTTGCCGTTCGCCTGGTAGCCATAGTTGACGCGCCAGGACCACTCGCCATAGCGTTCCTTGTCCATGATGTAACTGGGTTTACGAACGTTGCCGAACATGTAGGTCCCGCCGATGAATGCACTGGAGAAACCGTCTTCCTCAACCAGCGGACTATCAGTGATTCCCGAATCGGCGCCGCCGGAAACGAAGTTGCCAAATAATACGATCCGATCCGAAATCTGCCAGGCTGTGTTGAGGCCAAACGAAATCCACTGCGAGTCTCCGGGCGAGTAGGCTGGGCGATCAGGTCGCGCCTCGGCCGAACTCACGCCGAAATAGTAATCACTCAGATTTTCGTCCTGCCAGGTCCAGCCTATAAAAGGTGAAATTGACCACGGACCAGTGTCGAAGCGATACCGATAGGCGAACCGCACTTCCTGTCCATTGTGGCGATCCAGCGTGTCTGTAACCCAGTCCAGCTTGATTTCACCCCACCCTCGTCTGATACCAAGTTCGATTCCGGCGTCGAGCGTTTGTTTGCGCTCCTCCGACCTTCGTAAAACACATGGCTGTCAGGATCGAGTTTCTGGAATCGGTAGCGGGTATACAGATTCAATTCGAATCCATCGCTTTTCACGAAATGAATGCCACCGGATGTTCCCCGGGCGAACAGGTACTTGCCCTCATACAGATACAACGGGACGAGGTCGACGCGCCGTTCATCCTCGCTATCGCTCGCGAGATAGGGACTCTGGCCGAGCCTGAGCCCGCCGCCAAGAGCTGCCGCACCTGGCGAAGCGCTGAAGAATGGTATTTCCGCAACTTCCTGGGCGGCAAGGTTGCTCGCCATCAGCAAGATTGATACACCAACCACACTTGCTGTTACATACGTGACAACGGACCTCATAACAATTTGCACGTGCCTTCGTTACAATTTTCGATGTTTCAGCATAACGTAGAATACCGTTCCGGAGTACCGCCGATGATGACTGCTACAGTTAAACAATGCCCCTGCCGCCCTTAAATAGCATTTCCGTACAATTACAAAATGATGCAGAATCCAGCAACCATATCTTCGGGAAGAAACATGCTTAAGCTAGTGGTCGCCATTGTCACTCTGTTCCTTTCTGCCGTTTCATTCGCGCAAACGGCGACCAATAAACTGCAGACTACAGCCTACAAATTCGAGATTACGCCTTTCGTAGGCTATCGAACGGGTGGCCGGTTTGAAGAAATAAATGGCGATGCGGAATTCAAATTGACCGAGTCCGAGTCTCTTGGCTTCCTCTTTAATGTGGCTGCCAATGCCAATGGCCAGTACGAGTTCCTTTATGCTCAGCAGAGTACGGAGGTCGATTCGGCGGGCTTGTTTGTGAGCGACCCGCGATTTGGCCTCGACGTTGAGTATTATCAGTTTGGCGGCACGTACCTTTTTGACAGTGATGTTGCGCGGCCATTTATTGCATTGACGATTGGCATGTCACGGTTTGATCCACAGCCTGCCGAGTTCAGCGCAGAGAGTTTTTTCTCCGCCTCGTTCGGCGGCGGGGTGCAGCTTAATCCTGGCGGTCGATTCGGAGTACGTCTTGAAGGACGCGTTTACACATCTCTTATCGACGACAACAGTCGAATATTTTGCGGCAGTGACGGCGGGGTTGGCGGTTGTCTGATTGAACTCGATGGCACGCTATTGACGCAGTGGGAAGCAAGGGCCGGATTCGTATTTCGATTCTAAATACTATTGCGCATGAGTCATTGGGTGTCGGTAGCAGTCCTGACAACTCAATATCGCCCGAACATTATCGATTGGTCCGACAGCCAGGAAGTTGGTTCCAGAATTCGAAAAACTGTCTGTAACTTCGCCCAAAAAAAAGCGGGCCGTAAAGGCCCGCCAAGGTTGCTGACCAAAGACGTCAGCTCAGGGGGATTCTGTAGAGTGTGTCGGCCTTGCGGCGAATCTCGCTCACTCGGTCTTCATAGCTGCCGCAGCGTTCCGAAAGCTCAGCCACCATTATGCGCAGGTCTCGTATCTCCATATCTCCCAGCAGCACCGGCAGGTTGCAGCGTCGCCTCGCATGGTCTTCATGGTACGTGTAGGTCAGGGCGCGCATAACGTTGGTCATATCGTGCACGGCCACTGCGTCGTCCATCAGGAAGCTCATGATGATTTCGGATACGCTCGCATCGAGGTGCGCCCGGTCATGGCGTGCCTGAATAGTCGCCCAGACCAGATCGAGATCATCCAGAGAGCGGGCAGCTTCTTCGGAGAACAGAGTTGGTGCGATAGCCGGTATTTCCTCATACAGCTGACCGGATACACCCGGCTCACCGAGCACCTTTTGAAGGTATTCCGCTTTCGAGCTTTGCTGCGCCAGAAAGATACCGAACTCCGCTTCGCTATCAATCTCCCGGACCAGGTCTCTATAGCAGGCCTCGGCAGGATCGTCAGCTTTGAGTACGAGCGCTACCTTTGCGAGGTTCTCGTCAGTGATTCGCTGTTGCGTCCACCGATCAAGGTTACCAATCAGGCTGGCAGACTTGCTGTAAACCTCATACAAGTGCTCTGCTATCGTTGCCTGGATTGCCTCTGGCAGAGTGTAGTTCCTGGTTTCCTTGCGATTTGCAGATCTCATGATTTTTCCCTCCAAGTGACGGTATTCACTATAGGAAACAGGCTGCATGGGGTCTGGTCCGAACGCCCCGTCGATTATGCAGACTGCCTCAACCCGAATCAGCTTGTTCTGGTCGCGGGGATCGGGTTCAATTGCAGTCGATATGCTTTATGAACCCACAACGCTGGCGAGTGTTGCACGAGTAATCGGCGAGTCTCTCGAAGGAGACTACGGAATCGATCCTGGACCATTGTTCGCCGATCTGAATATCGATACCGGCAAGTTCCTGAGGCCCGGCGCGCGGGCTCCCTTTACCAAGACGGACGAGCTCTGGCGCAAAGCGATAGCCGCTACCAATGATCCGTGGTTCGGCTTTTCGGTGGGTGCGAGGGCCAAGCCTGGTGATTTTTTTGTACTTGGCCATGCCTGGATGGCGAGCGCTACGTTGGGTGGGGCTCTTGGCCGCCTGTGTCGCTACAGCCATGTAATTATCACGCAAAGCGGCGATCTGGTGCTTGAGAAGCATGGCGACAGTTACACATTGGTTGAGACCTATCCTGAAGATGCGGCGAAACCTCAGAAAGGCGCAAGAGACGCGGGGTTTGTCGCGTTACTTAAACTTTGCGATATCGTCACTCAGGATATTGTCCGCCCAACAAGTGTATCGCTGACGATCGCTTCAGAACATGCATCGACGCGTTACGACGAGCTGTTTCAATGCCCCGTAACCTACGGCTGTGAGAAGGACATATGGCACTTTGATGCGAGCGACCTTGAGCGACCACTGTCTGGCTCCATTCCCGAAGTCGCTGAGGCAACAGATCGTATCGCCGAGAATTACATCGAGTCGCTGGATAGCAGCACGGTCGCCACTGCTGTTAGCCGAATGCTGGTACAGACGCTACCGTCCGGCAAGTCAGATCAGGATACGGTGGCATCGCGATTACATCGCAGCAGAAGCACCTTACAGCGCCAGCTTAGCGCAGAGGGCACCAGCTACAGAGACATTCTGGAGGCGACGCGGAAGGCGCTCGCGACCCGCTACCTCAAAGAGGGCGACCGCTCTCAGGCGCAAATTGCCTTCATGATAGGCTTCGCCGATCAGAGTAATTTCGCCCGGGCATTCAAACGCTGGACCGGCGTTAGCCCCGGTGAATACGAAAAGGCAGCCTGACAGAAACCTTCGCTGTTCTAATTCTAATTCGCAGTTTGTCTTTGCATGAACGCTTCCAGGTCTTCGGAAAACTCCGGATCGACTGCCCTAATGGACTGCCATAGTCGCGTAATGTAGTCCGGTGGAAATGTATAAATGGGCATATCCTCCTGGCTCACCAAGCCTCGCTGCCCAGGTGGCAGGTCATAATATATTGACATCAATACGTCGCTGCTCGCCCACGGGCTACTGCGAAAATAGCCGTGTCCATTACCGGTATCTGAACCTTCAGCATCGGTGACATTGATAAAACTGAGCCGGCCACTATTCTCGATCATGGCCTGTCGAGCAAGAGGGTGTAGCTCTCCGCCCTTCCCGCCCCACAGCTGTCCGAGACGTTGACGGCGGGTTAGGAATTGCGCGAGACCGAGAGCCCTGTCATGTTTCGACATGTATATCGAAGTGTGTTTCGAAACACTGAGCAAGCCATCTGACATATACGAACCGAAAACGCCACGGTCAAGATCGCTGCCAACCAAAATGACGTTTTTTATGCGAAGTTGCTCGAAAATTTGTTCGTCGGTTTCTCCGCTATGAATCAGCGCCAGTTGCTCCATCGCACGGGTCACCAACCGCGTGCCATTGCTGTAGCCAATCACATGGATCTCTTCCGCATCCGTTTTCTCAGCTATGAATTCGAGCAACAAACGCAGGTGGCGAGCATACCCAGCCGATGTGTCCGAATCCTTAATGTATGCAAACTTACTCGGCGTCGATGGCCACGCATAAGCGATGAATGCACCCTCGTAGCCAAGGAAATGCCAGAGCTCGGCTGAAACCAGCACCGGATTTTCGTAAACAACTTTGTAGCCATGTACGTAGATATAGACATGTTTCTTTTTCGATACAGCGAGCTGCGCATTGATCGCCTCGGCATACCTGTCCGTCGCATCCGGAGGTGTCTCGTCTTCACTAACCAGACTCATGTCGAACCAGTCCGGCACCGAACTTCCCATCATACCCCACTCTTCAACTTTCGAAATCTTTACCGGAAACTCACTGGTACGCGATTTCAGCATAGATACCTGGCGCGCGAAGTCCCACTGAAACTCCTTTTTGCCGAACTGGATCTCTGCCAGGCCCAGTCGAACAAGGTGGCCACGATCATTACGATAATACTGTTCTGAATCATCCTCTTCTGCAGGGGCGCGGTCCGTCGCAAAGAGTATGCCGTCGTAAGGAATTCGCTCGAACGGATTGGATTCCGGCAGCGGATTCAAGAGACCATCACCGTAAACATCGGGCGCAGGCATCAGTTCTATCTGGTCAACCGGGGCACTCGTGCAACCGGCGAAAAACAGCAAGCCGGCCACACCGGCAGTTCGGATCGATCGTACGAGCAGTGCAGTCTTCACAGGGCGAACTCCATGACGATCAAAATCTGGCGGGGGCGCTATTATTACTATACAGCTTACTATGCCTAGAGAGGACTCGCTTGCACACACTGTTACGGATGAGTAACGTGCTGTTGTCACTTTGGCCGAGACATTTCCTGGATGACTAACTTAATCGGAATCGGCCCGATTGCTGCCGGCGCCTACGTCGCGACCAATATGGATAATTTTATTCTGTTGGCTGCGCTGTTGGCCCGATACCGAAGACAATCCATCAACGTTGTCGCTGGATATTTCACTTGTATGTTGATCCTCGTAATTGTCGGCTTCGGGATAAGCGAGATCGCGAATTACGTGCCTATCCGGTATTTGGGCCTTCTCGGCGTTGTGCCGATTTACATCGGCGTCGCCGAGTTAGTTCGAATATACCGTGGCAAGGAAGAAACAGCCGTAGCGACCGAGCCATCATTGGATAGCAACCGTAGGGTCTTCTCAACGACGCTAATCAGCCAACTCGGCAATGGTGTCGATACCATCCTGATAATTGGAATTTTGTTTGCCGATTCCACGCCAGCCACCGACACTCTAATCATCTTCACGCTGGCTGCCATGGCGATCACTTTCGTGCTCGTCGCGATGTACGCTGTACGCCATCCGACAGTTGGCTCGTTGATCAGCCGTTACGCACACCATATCCTGCCTTTCATTCTGATCATCGTCGGAGTCTACGTCCTCGCCAATACCGCGACAGACGCGCTGCCCAATTAGTCGAATGACATTTTGGCGGACACAAAAAAGCCCGGCTGCAGGCCGGGCTTTTCGCAATCCTGTACGCGTCAACTTATGGCGTGTACCAGATCGGTGACGTGTAGGCGCGGTCTTGTTGACTCGTTGGCGCATCCTTTGGCATTTCTACACCAAAACGGAACACATCATAGAGATACCAGGGTGGCGTCGGAATTTCGAGCACACGTGCATAGTAGAAC
>JAIBDF010000088.1 GCA_024679535.1 Chromatiales bacterium | reverse complement strand
TTCGGTTTTGTTTGTACGCCACGACACAAGACCTGCAGCAACGCCGAGCGCACGGGCGAATTCACGGTCAGCTATCCGAAGCCATCGCAAGTGCTGATGTCCAGTCTTGCCGCGTCACCCAGGGCGGCGGAAGGCAGCAAGACTGTCATCGACTATTTTCAGACGTTTCCCGCCGCATTGATCGACGGCCGGTTTATCAAGGATGGTTACCTGTTCTTTGAATGTCGTCACCACAAAACGGTGGGCGGCTTTGGCGAGAATTGCCTTATCACTGGCGAGATCGTTGCCGCCTACGTCGACGCGCGCTACCTGCGTTCCTCAGAGACGGATGATCAGGAAACGATTCACGCGTCACCCCTGTTTGCCTACCTCGCACCCGGTCGATTCGCGACAGTAGACCGATCGAATGCATTCCCATTCCCGGAGAGAATGAAAAAGTAGCAGTGACATGGCCGCGACCAATGCCCCAAGAGTTCTCGACTACGTTAATGAGCAGCAGAGCGTATTGACGAATCTCATCAAGGATCTGGTTGAAGCGGAATCGCCTTCAGCACATCCGGAGACTCACGACGGTGTGAGGCGCATTTTGCGGCTGGCACTGGCCAATGCGGGTTACGAATCTCGCGAGACCGGCGGGGCCCAGCAGCCGCGACATATCTTTGCAAGACCGGCCAGACGCAAGCGCGGCCAGCCCTCGCAGCTGGTACTTGGACACTATGACACCGTCTGGCCGATTGGTACCGTCGACGAACGGCCGTTCAATATTGACGGCAATATTATGCACGGACCGGGTTCCTTCGATATGAAAGGCGGTCTCGCGCAAATCGTCGTCGCGTTAATGGCTATCCGCGACCTGAAGCTGGAGACGCCGGTACTGCCAATTGTCTTCATCAATGCGGACGAAGAGATAGGCAGCCACAGCTCAACGCGCTACATCCGCCTCCTGGCCCAGCATGCCGACCGGGCACTGGTACTGGAACCCGCGCTCGGCGGTCGAGGGGATATCAAGACGGCACGCAAGGGCATCGGTCGTTTCACCGTTACGGTATACGGCAAGGCGGCGCATGCCGGCCTGAACCCGGAAGGTGGTGCCAGCGCGATACTTGAGCTGTCGCATGTCATCCAGAAGCTGTTTGCACTTAATGATGTCGACCGCGGCATTACGGTCAATGTCGGCACGGTCGATGGTGGCATTCAGCCCAATGTGGTCGCGCCGCACAGTACGGCAGTCGTCGATGTACGAGTGCCAACAGTCGCAGCGGGCAATGAGATCGAATACATCATCCATTCTCTCCAGCCGACCACGCGCAATGTGCGCCTGCATGTACACGGCTATATTGGTCGTCCATCCATGGAGCCGACACCGCGCAACCAGAAATTGTGGGACCGAGTGAAGCAGGCAGGAGATGAGCTTGGTCTCGATTTGTACCAGGCGCGTGCCGGCGGCGGCTCTGACGGCAATACGACCAGCTTGTACACGGCGACTATCGACGGACTGGGACCGGTCGGCGACGGCGCCCATGCAGTCCACGAGCACCTGTTGATCGACAAGACCCTTGAGCGGACGGCCTTGTTGACCCTGCTGTTAACAACACCGGCTATGGAGGGCCCGCACTAAAGAGAGGGCGACGATGAGTACGAGGGTATACGGTTCGCTGGCGCGAATTGCGGATTTTCGGAACAGCAACTTCGACCTGCAGGAACTGCCACGCCCGGCCTGGGCCACGGGCGACTACGTCGAAGGCGAGGTAGTGGGCGCGGTAACCGAGTTTTACCACATCGAGGACCGCAGCGGTCACATGGTAAGAGTCGAGCCTGGTGACTGGGTGGTCGGGGCTCTGGGGAGCAGGGCCGCGACACTCGAAGGCGTGGGTAGCTGGCACGATGTCGACTCGAGCGGTGCCATGCATGCGCTGACCAGTGCCGGTCTGTTTGGTCGGTTCACGTCGTATTCCATGTTGCTGCCGGATCCGCTGCGCCTTAAGTATCGCGGTCACCTGTGCCGCAACGGCCACAAGGTGCGCATGGCGCAATTCGCATCGACCTCCGCAACGCACGAATTTAATGTGCCGACAATCCTGCTGGTTGGAACGTCAATGTCGGCTGGCAAAACGACGACCGGACGGCGCGTCTGCAAGGAATTCGATCGGGCCGGCCTGTTCGTCATTGGCAGCAAGCTCACCGGCGCTGGTCGTTACCGTGACATTCTGAGTTATCTGAAAACCGGGGCAACCCAGATATTTGACTTTGTGGACGCTGGCCTGCCATCAACGATTGTCCCCGAAGCCGAATATCGCGCCGCGATCCGGCCATTGCTGAATCACATCAACGACCTCCAACCGGATCTGCTCGTTGCCGAGGCGGGCGCATCGCCGCTCGAGCCATACAACGGTGCGGCGCTGACGGATGAGCTTGGAGACAACGTCGTCTGCACGATTCTGTGTGCGTCAGATCCCTATGCGGTCGTCGGCGTGGAGCAGGCATTTGGCCTGCGGCCTGATCTCGTCACTGGGCCGGCTGCACAGACGTCAGCCGCCGTCGAACTGGTTTACAAGCTGTCAGGTTTGCCGGCGATCAATATTCTCAACCCCGGCGCCAAGGACTCGTTTACGCAGTTTTTGAAGAATGTGCCCGGCATTGAGCACCGGGCACATCGCACTGGTCGAACGGGAGGGAGTTATTCGACCAGTGATATCGTGCCGTCGCCAAACCGATAACGGATGCCAATGCCCATGGCGTAGACATCATAGTCATAGGGCTGTGCACCCAACGTCAGCACGGTCGGCAATGTTGTTTCTGAGACCAGCGCCCAATCTTTGAGATCGAAACGTTCGTACCGTAAATGGAACGTGCCGTGGAGGCGATCCGAGAATTCGTAGCTGGCCTCGACGTGCGCGGAGTCCAGCGTTGATTCGAGAGTCGGCAGTGTGCTTGGTCCACCGCTGAGGCTGTCGAGCGCGATGCGCGTTTTTCCCGTGCCGCGGTTGTAGTCGAATGACATGTCGAACCTGCTGTCACGCGGCCGCCAGGTCATGCCGACACCCGTGTGGTCGAAGTCGTCCTCATGGAATGCACTCCAGTCCCAGAAACCGAATTGTTCGGAGCCGGTTTGATGTGCATCGATCCTGTCCTGACCGAAGACCAGATAAACGGAAGCACTCTCGGATACCGCCCAGCTGATGTCGACCGTAGCGCGGAATTCCTCTGCGCCGTTCAGGCCGACCAGCGATTCCTTGTAGTCGTCGTCCGCAAAAAGAGCCGACACGCTGAAAGAGACAGGCAGTTCGAGCGGGCTGACGGCGGCTACGACTTCACCGAATTCGCGATAGCGATAGGCGAGATTGTACTTGCGCATTAATGGATTCTGGCCGAGGCTGACAGCGATCGTGTCGTTGTAGCGATCGATGCCACGCTGTGATGCCCCACCCTTGGCACGAATGTCGAGCCACGCGGCCGGCTGCCAGCGAACCTGCCCCCAACCCAGATCGGTGATCTGTTCCGCAACCTCCTGGTAGTCGCGGTTCATTTCCTTGCGCTCGTAGCCAGCCGCAAGGCGCCACTTTCTGGATAGCGTGTACTCGCCGCTAACGATTGTATGCAGACGGTCGTAGCTGTACGGCACATTCTGTTCGGTTTCACGGGAGTTGATGGCGTCGACGATGACCCGCTCCCAGTCGGAAATGGGCGCCTTGTTGTCGCGCTCGTCGTAGCGGTACGCAAACTTGACGCGCAGCTTGTCGAGCGGCCGCGAGGTGACCGTAAACGCGTAATTGAACGTGTCGACCTTCGCATCCAGCGAACTGCGAGGCAGCGCTGACGTTACGACATCGGGGTTGATCGTATACGGCAGGAAGTCGGCGTTCTGTTCGCCGCGTCCGGATGCGGCGAGGATTGCGATGACCGTGTTACCCGCCGCCAGGTGGTATTTGCCTGACAGCGACACCTGAGAGAAATCATTATCAGGTTCACGGGCCGTGCGTAACGATGTCCCACCCGGCGCCGTGAGGAACGGTGTTTCCCAGGTCAGCGACGGATTTTGATTCGTAAAGAACGATCCGTAGTAGGCGAGGGTCACGCTCATTGAGTCGGAGCGGTACTGCACGCCGGCGTCAATCTGGTCTGTTTCGTAATCGATCCAGCGCGGCAGGAACGCGGCTTGCGTGTAACTGCCGGCACTCGTGATATCCACGCCATCGCGGGTCTGGCGACGGAAATCGGCAAACAGCCGGAATGCGTCATCGGGTTGCCAGTTTCCGCCGATATCGACGATCTGGCGATCGGTGCCGATCATGCGCTGCTGCAGCGATGAGGAAAGCTGTGTCATCCCGCCCGTTGTGCTGGCCGGGACCCAGCTTCCAGGCAACGTCAGCGTGTCACCCGAAGTGGGATTGAAAACCGTGCTGGTTGTATCGAAGCGTCGGTAGGGAAGGTCGCGATAGCCAACATTGAAACCGAAGACACCTTGTTTGCCCGTCTCAATTTCGACAACACGCGAATCGAGTCCGAGGTCTTCGACGTACCAGTCAACCCGATAGCCCTCGTTGGCATAGCGTCCCTGGCCGTTGACGTCGGCGTATGTGCCTTTCTCGTCGTAGCCCGTGTAATTACCAAAGCGTGCGGCATCGTCACTGACATTGGTCGCTCCAACATCGATTTCAGCGCGATAGCCCTGGTCAAACGGGCAAGATTCACACGCCCATTCGCTGGTATCGACTTGCGCCAGGCTTATCGCTGGTGCCAGCAGAACCAGTGCGGCGACCAGTGTGCGGCCTGATTTCATTTTTAGTTTCAACATCGCTGCAGGCTCCTATCGCATCAGCTTCGAGCCGGACGGGTGGTTGGACCCGTGGACCTGGTCATGGCAGTTCAGGCAGGACTGTCCCAGGAGCAGTTCCGACGGCATATTGTCCGCCAGCCCTCTGGCATCCTGCGGGAGGCTCGGATGTCCGACCTGCGAATGACAGCTCTGGCATAACATCGGCGCGCGCATTGTCAGCATGCCTGGCTGCGTCGAACCATGCGGGTTGTGGCAGTTGCTGCAATCCTCGGTGGCCGGTGCGTGTTCCCAGAGATAGGGGCCGCGCAGCTCGGCGTGACAGTCGTAGCAGGTGCCGTTCACGCTGTTGCCGGCCAGCAGGCGTTCAGGCGTATCGCCGTGCGGGCTGTGGCAGCTGGTGCATGCCATCTTGCCCTGTCGCACCGGGTGGGCGTAAGGCTTCATTGCCTGGGTGCGTTGCTGCTGGTGGCAGTCGAAGCAAACGTCGGCTTGCGTGGAGATCGCCAGTACCGGGTCGCGTTCAACATGCATCGTGTGGCAGTCGGCACACGAGATCGTATCGTCGTCGTGCGAACTGCCATGCCACGCGAATCCCGTGTCGGGCGCGTGACATGCGGTGCAGTAGGCGTTCTGGCCGGCGACAGATGTCTTGGACATCGAGCCGAAGGCTGGTATTGGCGGACGCTCATTGCCGCGCCGTACTCGCCCGGCGTGATCACCTGCCGGTCCATGGCAGGCTTCGCATTGCAGCTGACCATGCCCGAACGGCGAGTCGGGGTCCTGTGGCATGGCGTGCTTGGTGCGGAAGATTGCGAGCACCACCTGATCATCATGACACTGGAAACACGTATCGGCACCCTTGCGGCTGTAGTCGGGGAGTTCAGCCTCGTCATCAGCGGTCTGGGCACAGGTGACCGCGGGCAGGGCGATGGCCACCAGGGCCATCGCCAGTACCGCTGTTTTTCTTGCAGACATTTTCATGAACATCAGTTATGTGTCCAGCTTAGTTGAACCGGAACTCGCCAACACCGTGCATCTTGGCCGTATCGGCGGTCGCTCCCGGTCCATGGCAAAGCTGGCAGGTCTCGACGCCGGAGGATACGAGGTTACTGTCCGCATCCTTCGTGGCATTGAAGTCGCCGCCATTCTGCATCATGTGGTTCGCAGCCAGACTGCTCACGTGGCAGGACGAGCATACCGCCGAGTTGGGCGAGATGACGCGATCGTCTGTTGGCGTGGCCGGATCATTCGCATCCACCGTGGTGCCCAGCACATTGGCCGGGTCGACCGGGTAGAAGCCATCCGTAACGTGGCAGCCCTCACAGTTGTTCAGCTTGCCCGGATAGACGAAGTCGAATGTATGTGCGCTGTTGCCGAAACCGCAGGCTCCATAAGGCTGGCCGGTGAAGTCAGACGCGTGCAGGGCGTGGATCATGAACTTCATATCGACAGATGCGTCGTCGGGTCCGAGGCCCGGGTCCAGCGGGTCGTCCGGTGGGTTGTCGCAACTTCCGGCACGACGATTGATGTCCGTTACGTTCGGCGCGTGGCAGGTCACACAGACTTGGATGTTGTCTGTCCGGTTATTACCGTGCATCGAGAGCTGATTGTGGCAATCATCGCATTTTTCGATGTCGACAGCGCTGCGCCGGGCGACGAGCGGATTGGTGCCGATTGCGGCGTAATCGACGACATTGGTCACGGCGATTCTTTCAAGCGAACCGTCGATATCGACTGCCGGGTGTCCGTCAATTGTAACGGCGAGCGAGCCGCCGGCATTCACGGGAATGGCCGTCGATGACGTGACGCTGAATACCCCGTCCTGGCCTGCGACCGGCTGTGGATCGCCGCCAAAGCAGGGCACTGCGTTCATTGAGACAGGCAGGCCGGGCGTGCCGGCACCGTTGTTATGGTAGTCGGCGGTATCCCACGCAATGCCCACCGCCAGCCGCGATGGTCCGCAGGTCGTCCATTCAGGTGCGTTCAGCAGGTCCCAGGGAACGCCTGTAACCGGGTTGTTGACGCGGTACTGGATCGTGGGTGTGTCGCCAACGTCGGTGTCGAGGATAGCGACGATTTCGAATTCGAATTCGCGCTGCGCGAGCACTTCGGGGATCTCGTGTACGACTGCCACTCGCAGGGTGCCGTCAAACGCTGTCGACTCATCGCCATGGCAAATGACACAGTCGGTGTCGTCCAGGAACGTGAAGCCGCCCGGGTGCAGGAGATCAGGGTCGTTTTCGGAGCCGTCCCAGTCGATCCGGTCGTGGCATGAACCACAGGAGTCGCGATTCTGGACCAGGCGCCAGTTGCTGGCCTGCGGAACCGTGGTATCGGACTCCTGGTGGCAGGTCGTGCAATTACGGACGTCCTGCGGGAAAACGATGTCAGAGTAGTCGTTCGTCCTATTGCCAAAGCCAATGATGAAGTAACCGTTGCTGAGGTTTTCGCCATAGTGAATCTTGTGGATCATCTGTTTCATGTCCACAGTGCCACCCCATGCCTCGGCAACGGTGTCGCCGTCGATCGAGTACGGGTTATGGCAGGTCACGCAGTACTCGACGTCGAACCGGGCTTCGCCATGGAAGCCGAGATTGTCGTGGCACGCATTACAGGTAGCGGTGTTCACTATCAGGCGCGTGTCGATAGGACTGCCGCCTGCCGGAACAAAATCGTAGGGCGCATTGTTGGCCGGAATTTCGACGCCGAGAACACGGGACGTGCGGATCTCGAGGCCAAGTCGATGGGTCTTGGCGGCGTCGAACGTTGGGCCCGCCGGGTAGTCGGTGAGGGCATTAGCGAACACATAGGTATACGTGCCGTCGCCATTATCGGTATACGTTCCCGCGGTGCCAGATTCCGTGGTGGCCTGGGCATCGGCGATGCCTCCGCTGTCTCGGGTTAAATAGGACTGCCATTCACTGGAACCGCCGTCCTGACCCCGTGACAACTGCGCCAGCGTGAAGCTGATCGCATTGGAAGGAAGATCTTTCAGGCCGAAATCCAGGTCGTCAGAAAGGCGTATCGTCACCGTTGGTGCGCCGCCGCCAGCAGGTATTGCAACGCCCTGAACCTCGGCGTTAATTTTTTCTGCCGAATCTACGGGGATAGCGGTGCCCGATGAGGATCCAGGAGGTCCTGACGGACCAGGGGTGCCTGGAGGACCTGCGCTGCCTGCAGGGCCGGCGGGTCCGGCCGGGCCTGTGGAGCCATCGCATGCGAAAAGCAGTGCACTGGCGAGCAGCAGACTTGCGAGTCCTGTATTGCGGCTGAATGAGCGTCTCATGTCCTATCCCTTTAATATTGAGTTGATTACCTGAAATCAGTTGGGACTTACCTTACCGTTCACGGCGCATTCAGGAACGGTGGTATCTAATGCCTTTGTAGGTAGTTTGGACTGATTCTTAAATCGCGTAAAGTACCTATGGATTGTCGGAATCTAGCAGGACGACAAAGGTTGGGATCTATGTACAATAATTGCGGGCCCAACCGGGCATTTAGGAGACTTTAAAAATGAAACGCCAATTTTACTTTATTTTTCTCGCACTTACGCTTGGTATTCCTGCGCTGGCGGTGGCCGATGTCGACGCATTGATGGAAGGTTGCAACGGTTGCCACGGCGATAACGGTGTCAGCCAGTCCAGCGATGTACCCACGATCGCCGGCATTCCAGAATTCGTGCATGTGGATGCCCTGTATATCTACCAGGATGAGGCGCGGCCGTGCGCGGAATCCAAATATCGCCATGGCGATACGAGTCGCCCTGCCACAACCATGTGCGCCGTCGCTGCCGATCTTAGCGAAGACGATATCGATGCGCTCGCCGCAGCCTATTCCGCACTGCCGTTTGTCAAAGCCACGCAGGAATTCGATGCCGCCAAGGCAGCTGCCGGTAAGGCACTGCATGAAAGTAGTTGCGACCGCTGTCACTCGGAAGCCGGGACCAATCCCGAAGACGAAGCCAGCATGTTGGGTGGCCAGCAAATGGGCTACTTGCGCAATACATTCGCTGTTTACATGGATGGATCACGTGAGCAGCCAGGCAAAATGAAAGAGAAACTGGATGCTTTGTCTGCCGATGATTTGGAATCGCTTGTCCATTTCTACGGCAGCATTCAATGAGTTTAGTGACGGCCGCCGGTGGTGACACCGGCGGTTTGTTCGCTGCTATTGATGCAAAAGATGGTGCGGCGTTCGTCGCGTACCTGACCGAAAATGCCGTCTTTCGATTCGGCTCTGCACCGCCGGTGCAGGGTCGCGATGCTATTCAGGTTGCGGTCGACGATTTCTTTACGACGATAGCGGGTTGCTCACACGTCATCGAGAATACGCTGCGTCAGGGCGATACGGTAATGTGCGAGGGTGTCGTGACGTACACGCGACATAACGGGTCTGAGATCACGTTACCGTTCACCGATGTCTTCGAATACGATGGCATCCTGATTGCGCACTACAAAATCTATATGGATATCGCGCCGTTATACGCGTGAACAGCCCAGTAACTGCTTAGCGAAAGAGCCCTAGCGGAAAACCCTGATAGCAGTCTGATCTCGCGCTGGGATACTAGCAGCGCAGCTTTCAGGGAACCCCAAAAATGAGAACGTCCGTTCGTTTCGCCAGCCTGCCGATTGCGGCACTGGCGCTGTGTGTTCTGTTAGTAAATTTTGCAAACGCCCAAGAGATCGACTGCGGTGAGTGCCATGAGGGCGTGACCTTCACATCGACTGCGCACCCCGACGTTACGTGCCAGGAGTGCCATACGAATGTCACGGTTGAACACAAAGATGCCGACCTCGAGCCTCTGACCGACAAGGGCAGTTGCGGCGAATGCCACGGCAGCGTGGTGCGCGCTACAGGGCGCAGCGTCCATAAAGTTGAGGCGGGCTGCAATGACTGTCACGGCGCTCCCCATGCCATTCACGAAGTTGCAGACCTCGCGTCCGCCGTATCGGCGGTAAACCAGATCCAGAACTGCGGTGCCTGCCATAATGAACCGGCTGCACTGATCGACGGTTATCTGACGAGTGAGCACGGCAAGGCCCTTCTGCTGTCGGGACTGAATAATGCGCCGGGTTGCAGCAGTTGCCACGGCTCGCATCGCATCCTGGCGATCGACAAGGGCAAGGCACCAACGACCCACCAGAATTCGCCGGAAATGTGCGGAGCCTGTCACGGTCTGCTCCTCGAAGACTGGAAGAACCAAAGTGCTCACGGGCTGGCATGGCAGGCTGGAGAGGAAGGGCCGGTGTGCATCGATTGCCATTCATCCCACATGATCGGTGATCCCACCACCTACGATGCGCGACACGAATCCGCCGCGAACTGCGGAGGTTGCCACGAGAAATACCTGAACTCGTTCCGTGACAGCTTCCACGGCCAGGCGTTGCACCTCGGACTATCCGAGGGCGCAACCTGCGCAGACTGCCACACACCGCATAAGAACGTCATGGCCGATGATCCGGCATCCAGCGTGCATCCGGATAATGTGCTGCAGACCTGCGGCAAGTGCCATGAAGATATTACGCCGTCGTTTACGACGTTTGATCCGCATAACGACCCGACGAACCCTGACGATAACTTTAAGATTTACGTCGTCTGGATCTTCATGACGAGTCTGCTAATCGGCGTATTTGCCTTCTTCGGTATACACGACCTGCTGTGGCTGCAGCGCTCACTGGTTGGCGTCATGCGCGGTGAGTTTGATGAAGAGCGTCGCGGCGCAAGTGGCAAGTACATCCGGCGTTTCCGTCGCAAGAACATGCGCATGCACGTTGTCATTATTACCACGTTCATGTTGCTGGCGCTGACCGGTTTGCCACTCAAGTTTAATGCGGCACCATGGGCACAGACCCTTGTGGATATTCTGGGCGGCATTGACTCAACCCGGTTTATTCACCGCATCGCCGCAGTTGGTACGTTCGGATACATGCTCGTGCACATCCTCGACGTGTTCATCCGCGCCTTCGTCCGCGGTGAGCGCGGCATATTCTGGGGACCCAACTCGATGACGCCGCAACCAAAAGACGTTTCTGACTTCTTTGGCAACATCAAGTACTTCCTGTACATGGGTGAGCGGCCTCCGGGCGATCGCTGGACTTACTTTGAGAAGTTCGATTACCTCGCGGTTTTCTGGGGTGTCATGATCATTGGCTTGTCAGGACTATTCTTGTGGCTGCCAGGATTCTTCACGAGCTTCTTGCCGGGTTGGACACTGAATGCGGCGCAGGTCATTCATAGCGACGAAGCGCTCCTGGCGACCGGCTTTATTTTTGTGTTCCATTTTTTCCACACGCACCTGCGGCCCGAGAGCTTCCCGATGGATCTCGTCGTATTTACTGGGAAGATGTCGCTTGAACGCTTCATGTCGGAGCGCCCACTCGAATACCAGCGGCTGGTAGACAATGGTGAGCTTGAAGACTACCTGGTTGAGGGACCAAACCCGAGGCAGCGGCGAGACGCCTATCTGTTGGGCTCGTTCTTCCTGGTTGTCGGTATCATGCTCGCCGCATTCATGATCTGGGCGCTTTTGACGCACTGATGCGTGACAAAATTAATTGACAGGGGAATAGTGTGTTCAAAAATTTTCTAGTTTCCATCACACACAATGTGATGAGCCTGATCGGGACGGCGATCGCAATCGCGACCCTTGTGCTGATGGCGAGCCTCTTCGCCATGGAGCTCTGGGGTTTCGATGGCGGGCCGTACATCGGGATACTGACGTACCTGATCCTGCCAATGATTTTCGTCTTCGGCCTGATCCTGATTCCGATCGGTGCGGTCCTTTATAAACGCAAGGTACGAAAGTCGCCAGGTGGTGAAGGCACACCATTGCTGCCCATATTCGATCTGAACGTAAAGGCTACGCGCCGCTGGATGCTGATACTCGCCGGGGCCACGATGCTGAATATCGTTATCGTTGCCGGCGCAACCTACAAGGGCGTGCATGTCATGGAGTCCGTGGAGTTCTGCGGCCTCGCGTGTCACTCGGTCATGGAGCCCGAACATACGGCACATGCCCGGTCACCGCACTCGCGGGTAGCCTGCGCTGAGTGCCACATCGGTCCCGGCGCAGACTGGTTCGTAAAGTCCAAGCTCGATGGCGCGTGGCAGCTGGTCTCGGTAGCGTTCGATCTGTACCCGCGTCCGGTACCGACGCCATTGCATGATTTGCGACCGGCTCGGGAGACGTGCGAGCAGTGTCACTGGCCGACAAAGTTTGTCGGCGACAAACTCAAGGTAATTAAACACTACAAAGAAGACGAGGCGAACACGGAGCTGACATCGGCGCTCCTGCTCAAGGTCGGTGGCTCACGCGCAAATAACTCGCACGGTATCCACTGGCATGTCGATCCTGGTGTCGACATTCGTTATCGTTCGGACGACACCCGCGAGGCGATCTACGAGATCGAGTTTACTGACGGTGACAACGAGACAGTTACGTATGCTGATCGCAAGGCACCCGAAGACGGCGGCGTCTGGCGCTCCATGGATTGCGTGGACTGTCACAACCGACCATCGCATATTTACGAGTCGCCGGGGCCTGCGATCGATAAAGCCATTGATTCCGGCCTGATCGACCGTTCATTGCCGTTCGTCAAACGGGAAAGCTTGCGCATAATCCAGACGCAGTACGAATCCCACGAAGCGGCGCGCGATGGCATCGTCAGCGAGTTCACAGCATTCTATGGCGAATCCTATCCCGACCTTGCGACAGAACGTGCTGATGACATCGCAGCCGCTGCGACGGTTTTGGGTGATATCTATTCGGTCAATATCTTCCCGCAGATGAATGTCTGGTGGGATACCTATCCAAATCACATCGGCCATGAACAGTCAGATGGTTGCCTCCGTTGCCACAAGCGCAGCATGCGAACCGCCGACAGGCAGCAGGTATCGAACGACTGCGACACCTGTCATGTGCTGCTGGCTGAAGAAGAAGAGAACCCTGACTTCATGTCGGTATTGAGGCCAAACTAATGAATCCTCTTGCAACAACGTCGGCGTCGCGTTCACTGACGCATGAGATAATTAGCGGTGGTAGTGGCCTGGTTTTGGCGCTATTCATGTGGGGGCATGTCATCCTGGTTGGCTCCATCCTGACAGGCGAGCGCGGCTTCAATTGGATGGCTACCTTTCTTGAGGATTACTACATCGCGCAACCCACTGTTGTCGCAATCTTTATCCTGTTCCTGGTGCACGCTGTGTTTGCGGCGCGCAAAATTCCCGCGCAGCTTCGAGAGCGCAAACGCGTTGCTGAACTCGCCAAAGGGCTGAGTCAGTCCGGTCGTGAAAAAGTAGCGACGCGCACCGAGCACTCGCCATTCCGTCCGCATGTCGAATCGATGTTGTGGATCTGGCAGGTGCGCACAGGAATGATCATGCTTGTGCTGGGCAGCTTTCATCTGATATTGCTCGGCCTGGACGTATTCACGCCATTGTTCGGCGAAATAG
>JAIBDF010000140.1 GCA_024679535.1 Chromatiales bacterium | reverse complement strand
TAGAGAACGAGCAGGGGACTTTCTGATCATGTCATTACTGGGCAACCTGGTGTTCTTCGTGTTCGGCGGATTCATATTCTTCTTCGGCTACGTTCTGGGTGGCATCCTGCTGTGCCTTACGATTATCGGTATCCCGTTCGGGTTCATGTGTTTCCGGCTTGCTGGCGGTGTCATCGCACCGTTTGGTCGCGAAGTACGCGAAACCAAGCCACCGGGCGGGCCGGTATCACTGATCATGAACATCATCTGGATCATCCTGCCGGGGCTCGAGCTAGCCATCATGCATCTGCTGCTCGCGCTATTCTTCTTGCTGACGATCATAGGCTATCCACTCGCAGTACAGCACATGAAGCTCGTGCCGATGGCGCTCATGCCGTTTGGTCATGTCATGCGGGATATTGAGGATTAGGTTGTTGGGCGGATCTCCCCTTCACCGTCCTCACCGAAAGCGATACTGAAAACCAACCGAGAAGACACTACTGGTGACGTCCTCCAGCTCGTAGCGTATCCAGTCCGTCGTCAGCTGAATGCGATCTGTAACATCGAACATTCCCCCAACACCCAGGAACAGGTTGCTGTCTTCCGGGCTCGCCTGGCTGACATTGTTGATCTCCGCTGTGCCATTCCAGAAGAACATGCCGGCACGTCCTGAGAGTGTGAATCGCTCGCTCAACGGAATACGTCCTATGGCACCGAACAGGAATCCGTCGGCGCTGAGTCTTGCTGTGACCAGGCCGTTGGGAGTGTCGACGGTCTGCGCAAAATCACCGAAGTCGTGATAACCGCCTTCAAGGGAGAAATAGTCGTTGAAGCTCCAGCCACCAACCAGGCGATAGGCTGTGCTGTTGGCGTCGACGTTTAGGCCGTCGAAGTCATCGCTGAGCGTTGCGTTGCCAATGCTCGCACCGATGTAAAACTCGCCTGCACAGGCGCTTATCGGGTCGGCAAGCAACAGGGTTGAAACGGCCAGGGCCGCGATTTGTCGAGAGTTCATTGGGTGTCCTTTATCAGTGATATGAAAGTCGATGGTCGGCACGGTAGTTGAATTCCCGGTAAACTCATTGAAGCCTCAATTAAGAACGCTGAAGCCTTGATGAAGAGCTGTTTTGTAACTACTTATCAATCACTTATGTTTCGCCGACTAAGGCTCCGCTGCGATGGGCAATAGCGCTGTCGACGCCCCTGGGGACCAGTTCCGCGTTCTCGACCTGATTGTCGACATGGAGCGCGGCACGGTCAGGCGTGGGAAACACCGCATCGAGCTGCCCGAACTGTCGTATCGGCTGCTCGCGGTCCTTATTCGTCACGCGCCGAACGACGTCAGCAAAGACGATCTGATACGGGAAGTTTGGGGAAACGTGGTTGTTGGGGACGAGGCGCTCGCGCAACGAGTCCGCCTGCTGCGGCAGGCCCTTGGCGAAGATAGCCAGTCGCCCCGCTATTTTCAGTCGGTACGTGGACGCGGCTACCGCCTGCTTTGTGACGCGACGCCGGCCGGCGAGACAACGGCGCGCCAAAGATCAAAGTACGGTCTGGTGGCCGCTGCGGTCCTGGCTATCACGGCGGTTTTGTTTTTCAGCATGCCTCGAGATGAACCGGTGGCGTTGCCGCCGTCGACCGCGCTCGCGGTCCTGCCCTTTTCCGACCTGAGCGCCAGCCAGAGTTACGGCTATTTCGCCGACGGTATGCACGAGGAGCTTCTGACACGTCTGACGAGCATCAATGGCTTGCAGGTAACGTCACGAACATCCGTCGAGCCCTATCGCGCAACCGATCTCGGAATTGCCGATATCGCTGAGCAACTCCATGTCGGCGCCATTATTGAAGGAAGTGTTCGCGTTGACGATGACCGCATACGAGTTACCGTCCAGCTGGTCGAGGCACAAACGGATCAACACTTATGGGCGGACAATTTCGATCGCTCGCTGTCCGTGCAGAACGTCTTTTCGATCCAGGAAGAGGTGGCACGACAAATCGCACTCGCGTTGCAACGTGAATACGCTGAGATATCGGAGCCGCAGCCGGTGCGGTTACCGACGGCCAACCTGGATGCGTATACCGCGTTCCTGCTGGGGCGCCACCACACGTTCAGACAAACGCCGGAAGATCTGGAGCTTGCGGTTACTTACCTCGAGCAGGCAACCGCGCTGGACCCAAACTTTGCCGAAGCGTTTGCGGTCCTCGGGTGGAGCTACAGTTTTCTCGGCACGAATTACGGAAACCTGTTGCCCAAAGACGCGTATCCGCGTGCAAAGAATGCGGCGCTCAAGGCCATCACGCTCGACAGCAATTTGTCCGATGCCCGAAGCCTCTACGCAGACATCCTGACCTGGTACGACTGGGACTTCGAGGCAGCGGAGCGAGAGTATCTGAAGACGATGGAGCTCGATCCGATCAACGTGCTGGGTTATGCCCTCTTTCTAAGCGTGCAGGAAAGGCACGAGGAAGCTATAGAACTTATCGAACGCCGCTTGCAGGCGAATCCTGATGATCCATACGTACACATAAACGCGGCATGGCGATTCATGAGTGCACGGCGCTATGACAGAGCAATCAAGGAAGCGGAACTCGCGGGCGATCATTCGGATGCCCCCGCGGCGCTCGGGTATGCCTGGCTGGCCAAGGGCGATATTGACCGCGCGATTTCCTATTTCGAATCAGACCTTGAAAATCGCGGCAGACTGCCACGACAACTATCCAACCTGGCCTCCGCTTACTACACGTCGGGTCGTCGCGAACAAGGACAAGAGTTGTTGCTGGAACTTGAATCTTTCGCCGTGGAGCAATTCGTCTCGCCCGCGTTGCTGGCGCCCGTCTACTTTTCAGCCGGCGATGACGACAAGGGATTTGCAAGTCTGCAAGCCGCCGTTGATGCGAGAGTTCGTGATGTTATTTTCTTGCGCGAACAGACGAGTCTGGACAAATGGCGTGATGATCCACGGTATCTGGAGTTGGTTCGGACTATTGGGCTTGCTTCGAGTGATTGAGGATTAGCCTTCGCGACGATACGCCCTGAGGCCACGGATTTGCAGTAAAGCGAAAGCCAGTACCGTGATCGAGACGACGTTAATCAACACGAGTCCCGTTGTCGTGATCGACTCCCTGTAAAGCGCGACCAGGACAATACTGGCAACCACCCAGGCCAGGTCACCAAAGATGATCCCGACAACTTCCAGGAAGCGTATTTTCCGGCTACGAACGATGGCTGATAGCTGGATTGCGAATACCGTCAGTAGTGCCGCGACGACATAAACCGGGGTGGCGTCAGCCAGCCCTAACTCGGCGGCGAGCCAGCTGCCCGCAGCAAACATGAGAAGGGCTGATACGCCGGAGAAAACAGCGTTCATCCGGAGGGCACTGATTAATGGGTGTTCTTTGCTCATGGTGGTCTCTCTTCCCAACAGATTAAACTTTAAAAACATATAGTACTTTAAAAACATATAGTCCTTTGCTAGACTTGTCAACCATGACGAAACGAAGCTACCAACAGGACTGCGCTCTAGCCCATTCCGCGGACCTTATCGGGGAACGCTGGACTTTGTTGTTAATCAGGGACTTACTGGTCTCCCCTCGCCGCTTCAATGAGCTGCAAAAATCTCTCAAAGGCATAGGCAGTAACCTGCTCGCTACGCGCCTCAAGGAACTGGAGCAGGACGGCGTCATCGAGCCGTATGCGTCCGGTGACGGCTCGCGGCGCTACCGCCTGACCGTCCGCGGTCGGGCGCTGGAGCCAGCTATTCTCGGTTTGATTCGCTGGGGATATATCGATGGCAAACCAGGCACCGACAACGGTCATCACCACGACGACTGGGATCTGCTCGCGCTCAAGGCATTTTTTCAGCCAGGCGTGGCGGCAGACCTCCGCCTCTCGGTGCAATACCACGGCGACACCCTCTCGGGCTGGACCCGAATTTTCGACGGTCACATGACGATTGGCCTTGGCGAACTCGACGACGCCGATCTTGTTGTCCAAGGCACCGTCCGCGACCTGTTTAGAGGTACGAATGAACCTCAGCTGTTGTTGTCGCACGGAACGGCCAGCGAGCTCGATAGGTATATGCGGTCTTTCGCGAGCTGACTCGCCGACCGAGTGCTGAAAACGGCACTTGTGGGCTGGGTTTCAACGTAACAATCGGGTAGCCTATCGCCACTTTTTCGAATGACCTGAAGGCCCCATCCACATGTTGAAAATATCCACTCTGCCGGTTCTCCTGGTTCTGCTGTTGATCGCCGCATGCCAGGGACAAGACGCCGACACGGCCCCTGCCGCCGAAGTCTCCGAGCCCGAAACAACCGAAACAGCCGAAACAACGGAGATGACCGAGATGGTCGGCTATCTCACCGCCCAGCGCGGTAACTTTGCATCCCTCGAGTTGGATCAAGAGGCTATCGCAGCTATGGCTGACGGACTGCAAAAGGGCTTGAGCGGAACAATGAAGGCGGAGGATCAGGACCAGGCAGCCCTACAGGCGGCCTTTGGCCAGGCGCAAGCCAGATCCGATGCACTGCAAGCCGGAGCCGAGGAGATCCCGGCGATTGATACCGAGGCCTCGCGAATGATCGGTCTTGTGATGGCCAGTCAAACCGGTCTTGCGCAGCTCGGTTTTGGCGCGGACGATGCCGCTGCCATAGCCAAAGGTTTCATCGCAGGCGCAAGCGACACCGAGATCGATCCTGCGATAGAGGCGAAGATGCCTGCTTTTGAGGCGTTCATGAATGAGCGCATGGCCGCCGCGCAAGCCGTCGCCGAGGCCGAGGCTGAGGCGGGCGCCGCTGAAAGCATTGCTGCCGGAGAGGCCTTTTTCACGAAACTCGCTGAGGATGCCGATGTTGAGAAAAGCGAGTCGGGTTTGTACTACAAAGTGCTCGACCCCGGCACCGGTGACAAACCGAGCATGACCGATAGCGTGCTCGTGCACTACAAGGGCACCTTGATCGACGGCACCCAGTTCGACAGCTCCTACGATCGCGGCGCACCGGCAACGTTCCGACTCGACCAGGTCGTGAAGGGATTTGGCGAGGGCCTGACGAAAATCGGTGCCGGCGGAAAGATCATCCTCTACATACCGAGCGATCTCGGCTACGGCAATTCACCGCGGCCTGGCGGTGTGATCAAGCCTGGCGATACGCTGATCTTTGAGTGTGAGCTGCTTGAGATTAATCCGGGTTAGCAGAGCCATAGGGGTCTCCGCAGGTAGACGTAAGGTTCAGGGCCGGCCGCACTCAAAGTCGTCATCGCCGATGGGCTTGCAGTGCGGCGGGAACCCTTTTGACTGCCAGTATTCATAAACGCCGGTCTCACGAATAATTGTCTTGAATTGTGGCGTCGTACGAAACTCATCGCCGTCCGGATGCCACAAAGCATTTCGACCAATCAGAGGGTCCTTCACGATTTCATCGTAGGCTCGGAATGACAGAAGCATAATCGGTTCTGTCGCAAGCGTTTTTCCGCTGTCCGTTCGGGACTCCCAGTCCTTCAGACGCGTGAAACCGGCGCTATTGTCACGATCCGGGTTCTCAATCGCTCGGATCCACTCAATCACCGGAGCGCCGGCAAAGAGAAAACTTTCGTCGGCTATAAGCAATGCGAGATTGCGATGACCACTGCGAACGTACTCTGATACGAATACATTGCTGTTGCCATAAAACCCGTACCCAAGCGACTCATCGTGAATCCTGTGCGCGGTCGCTACGTCACCTTTGTAGAGGTATGCCCTGGCCAGGTGCTGGTGGCAATTCAGGTAACCGGGATCGACGTCCATGCATTTTTGAAATGCGGCCATCGCTTCGTCCACATAGCCAACCGTCATCAAATCCAATCCAAGCCATAGCCAGGTCGACGCAATATTCGGGTCATTCTCCAAGGCGGCATCGTAATATTCAGCCGCACCGATTAGGTCAAATTCCCAGTCACTTGCCAGACTGCCCAATACGGCCAGCGCCAGCGATGAATCGGGATCCAGTGAAATGGCTATTTCAGCCGCCTCCTTCGCCAGCGGGAAGTGATCTATGTCATCGTCAAATACGTAGTCGTAGATGATGGCCTCAACGGCGGCCAGACCTGCCCAGGCGCGCGCGAACTCCGGGTCCAGTTCAACGGCTTTACGAAACAATCGAATGCTCTCAGACAATTGATCGCGCCGAATGAACAATTCCCGCGCTGTGAGGTACAGCTCGTAGGCGTCGAGATTTTCAGTGGCCACCTCAACCGTCACGGCCTTCTCGCCAGCCATGCCCAACTCGCCGGTCAGTGCATTAACAATTGCATTGGCGATCTCGTCCTGGATGGCGAAGATATCGGTAAGCTCACGATCGAAATTCTCGGACCACAGATGACGGTCAGTACCCGCCTTGATGAGCTGAGCGGTAATGCGTATGCGGTTGCCATCTTTGCGCACGCTGCCTTCAAGGATGTGACCAACCTTGAGTGCCTGAGCTATATCGGGAATACCCAGTGTCGAACCACGATACGCAAACGACGACGTGCGCGAGGCAACCTCGAGGTCATCAACACGCATGAGCAGGTTCAAAAGCTCCTCCGAGAGACCGTCGGTAAAATACTGTTGATCCTGATCCTGACTCAAATCAGCGAACGGCAGAACAGCAATAGATCGGTCGGCCGGCAATGCATCGGCAGGCGGCGAAACCTCAGGGGCCTCAACGACTGCCGCGTCCACAGTCTCGCTGTCGACCGACGTTTCCGGAACAAGTCGATCGGCAATCATCCCGCCTATAGCAAGAACCAACAAAACGACAATCACCGTGTTGATCTTCTTGCCGGTTTCAGGCGTGACGGATTGCGAGCGATCGATGTCGACCTCTCGCTTCAGACCGTCCGGAGTCATCTCAAAAACCCAGGCGAAAATCACCACGGGAAAGAAACCCAGAACCAACAACAGAAAGACGAGTGAGCCCGTTGACTCAGGAACCGGTAGCAACGACGACAGCACATCGGTTAGCTGCAACAGCAGCCACGCGGCGACCAGATACAGGACACCGACGCGGATCACGTTACGGCGTTTGAGCTCTTCAAATAGCGACATACGTACTCGAGATTGGAACGAGCACAGATACTCGCATAAACCGCGGTATTTGGCCCTAGGTATTGCGTAGAAAACAGCGCACGACTATTCCAGCGAGGAAATGATCGAGGATGACCCTGAGTGGCACTGCAGGGACTGCGAGCACCGTCGGATTGGTGGCTATCGCGTAAAGAATTTTACGATCTCAACCATCGCCTCGGTATCAAACTTGCAGTAGCGGAGCAGTTGCTCTTCCAGTTCCATCTTTCGAACCATGTCAGTCTCAGGATCAATCGC
>JAIBDF010000168.1 GCA_024679535.1 Chromatiales bacterium | reverse complement strand
ATCGATCGATACAATCGAGACCATGCCGGCGAGTACCGTGAAGCCGACAATGAGCACGGCGGCGATGATCATGCCGGTTTCCGGCGTAATCGAGCCATCAGACAGTATCGCGATAAAACGTCCGCCGCCTTTGAACTGATAGCCGGCAATGACCATGTAGGCGACGATGATCGTTATCGTGCCCAGCACCTTGGCTACCTGGCTGTAACGTTTCTCCAGGAGGTCCGTTAGCGTGTACTTCGCGATACGTCGCACCCGCGCAGCAATCGTGTAAACGACCAGGATGCCGACCCACGCGCCGGCTGAGAACCACAGTTCGGAAATACCCGTGCGGAATGTCAGTCCGGCGGTGCCGAACAGGCTACCTGATCCGATCCACGTGCAAACCAGGGTTGCGACCAGCATATAGACGGGCACGTCTCTGCCAGCCACCATGAAATCTTCATCAGTCTTGACGCTGCGGCTCTTGTAAACGCTGATGCCAAGGAGCATCAAAACGTATAGGGTTACGACGGCGATATAGATCATCAGGCGCCTCTCTTATTGGTTGTTATCAGCCCGCGTTATGCGCGTTAAAACTAACATAATTGATATAGAATCGGCCGATGTTCCAGTTCAACTCAGTCGGACTTCTTGCGCTCATTGCCATCACAATGTGCTGGAGCTTTGCGGTTGTGCTGTACCGGACAGGCCTTCCGGGCGGTGTTGCGCGCATGCTGTCCCTATTGCTGGTTGTAGAGGGAGGCACGCTCATCTCGACGGGATACATCGACCTGTTCTTGACTGAATCGGGCCGCGCCAGTGCGGGGTTTCCGGTTTGGCGTCAGTTTGAGTTTTTTGTGCACACGCTTGGTGACTGCGCGATGCTGGCGCTGTATCCGCCGTTTCTTGCGACCGCGCTGCAAACAAGACTAACGCGCCCATTTGGCCGCAGGAATGTTCAAATCATCGTTACCGTCATAGCGGCCGCGCTTTTTCTTGCTGTGTACCTAACGCCACTGTGGTTCGGCGCAACGCTGCTCTACCTGCTGCTCAGCCTGCTTTTTGGATTTGCGCTGGTGGCATCGATTCACGCTTGGCATATGCAAACCGGGGCCGCGCGCGCACGGGCCCGCTCCTTCGCGCTTGCTTTCGGTGTGAGGGATGTTTGCTGGGGGTTTGTCTACGGTGGTGCCATTGTGATGATTCAGATGGGGCAATATGAGGTCGTCGACGGCGACGCATCGAGCCCGATCTATATTGTCTACGCGCTGGGAACATTGCTTGCTATCCCACTCATTGCTTACGGGATTCTCCGGACGCAGCTCTTCGACATCGATCTGCGCATTCGCTGGACGATTCGGCAATCGACAGTTGCCGCTGCGTTTGTCGCTGTTTTCTACCTTGTTACTGAAGGAGCGGATCGTGTCCTGGCCGACGAACTCGGCAACTGGATAGGTTTATTGGCGTCCGCGATGCTGGTGTTCTTCCTGGCGCCGCTGCAAAACTTTGCGGAACGGGTTGCGACAGTGGCGATGCCGAATACCAGGAATACGCCCGAGTACGCCGCGTTTCGAAAGCTGCAGGTTTACGAGGCGGCGCTGGAGGATGCTGTGCCCGGTGGCATCAGTGAGAAGGAGCGGGCACTGCTCAATCACCTGCGTGATTCTCTGGGAATTTCCGACGCCGACGCCCAGGCCGTGGAGAGGGATTTGCTGGAGCGGCAGACAGCTGGGTCCTGAGTCTTCGCATAGACCGCCGAAGCCGTGCAAATATAGCCCGTAGAGGGGTTTTTTCGTTGCGACGGATACCGTATAATCCCGCGCCAGCGCACCAGTGGGGCTGAAGTTTTGACCCATCGCTACCAGGACCCTGGTAGATAAGGCCCCGCTCAGGGGTTTTTTGTTGTCTGAGGACAACGTCAGAGCGCGGAGTACGAATGGGCCATTGGCCCATTTTTTGTTTTAGGAACAAATGGTTAGACGATGACTGGAGATGAGCTGGCGAAACTGCTCGAGCCGACGGTGGAGAGACTTGGCTACGAACTGGCGGACCTCGAGGTTCGGTTAGGGGGCAAGGGCGGCATGGTTCGTATCTTCATCGACAAACCGGATGGGATCGACCTCGACGATTGCGAAAAGGTCAGCCTGGCCGTTAGCGCGCTTCTCGATGTTGAGAATCCGGTGCCGGGTAACTATAACCTCGAAGTGTCGTCGCCAGGGCTGGACAGGAAGTTAACAAAAAGTGAGCATTTTCAACGGTTTGAAGGTGAGACTGTAAAAGTGCAGATGCGGTTCCCGATTGAGGGTCGCAGGCGTTTTCGCGGCACTCTGGTGTCGTCGGATGACGAGAATATTGTGGTTGAGGTGGATGGAGAGTCGCACAGCTTGCCGCTGAAGACGATCGATACGGCTCGGCTAGTGCCCGAGGTGGCGTAAAGCCCCGGGATTTGTGGAGTTTTAGGAAATGAGCAAAGAGATCTTGATGGTCGTTGACGCTGTCTCTAATGAGAAAGGCGTTGAGAAGGACATCATATTCGAGGCAATCGAAGCCGCATTGGCGTCTGCGACTCGCAGAAAGCACGGTGAGGACATCGAGGTTCGCGTGGCTATCGACCGCGAGACGGGCGACTACGACACGTGGCGGCGTTGGCTGGTTTTCGAGGACGAGTCCACCGAACTTGAGACACCGGACCGTGAGCTGCGCATGATCGACGCTGTCGACGTCGATGCGAACGCCGAGCCGGGCGGGTATGTCGAGGTTCCGATGGAGTCGGTCGAGTTTGGCCGTATCGCTGCCCAGACCGCCAAGCAGGTCATCGTGCAGAAAGTACGCGAGGCCGAGCGCGAGCAGGTCGTCGAAGAATACAAGGAGCGTGAAGGCGAGATGCTTTCCGGCCTGGTGAAGCGCGTCGATCGCAATGGCGTCTACATTGATCTGGGCGGCAATGCCGAAGGATTCGTGCCCCGTGAGCAGATGGTTCCGCGTGAGCCGGTTCGTCCCCAGGATCGTATCAAGGCGCTTTTGACGGAAGTCCGCTCGGAGCCGCGTGGTCCGCAGTTGTTTATGACCCGTACGTCGCCCCAGTTCCTGGTCGAGCTTTTCAAGATTGAAGTGCCGGAAGTGGGACAGGGCCTCATTGACATTCTGGGTGCAGCCCGTGATCCGGGTCTGCGCGCCAAAATCGCTGTCCGCAGCAACGACTCCCGCATTGATGCGGTTGGCGCTTGCGTGGGTATGCGGGGCTCTCGCGTACAGGCCGTGTCGAATGAACTGGCCGGCGAACGCGTGGACATCATCCTCTGGGACGACAATTCAGCGCAGTTCGTGGTGAACGCCATGTCGCCTGCAGAGGTTGTTTCGATCGTCGTCGACGAAGACAAGCACAGCATGGACGTTGCGGTTGAAGAGGACAAGCTGTCGCAGGCCATCGGTCGTGGCGGACAGAACATTCGTCTCGCGAGCGAGCTCTCTGGCTGGGAACTCAATGTCATGACGGCCGCGGACGCCGAAGAGAAGAGCGAGTCCGAGATGAAAGAGCTGCTCGGCCTGTTCTCGAAGCAGCTCGATGTTGACGAAGAAGTCGCGTTGATCCTGGTTCAGGAAGGATTCTCGACCATCGAGGAAGTCGCTTACGTACCAACGGCTGAGCTTGTTGCCATCGAGGAGTTTGACGAGGGCATCGTCGACGAGTTACGTAGCCGGGCGCGGGATGTGCTGCTGACGCAGGCTATTGTTCAGGAAGAGAAGATCGATGAAGTAGAGCCTGCCGAAGACCTGTTGAGTCTTGAAGGCATGGATAAGGGGCTTGCGTTTACGCTTGCAAGCAAAGGCGTCGTCACTCGCGAGGATCTCGCGGAATTGGCAACGGACGATCTCCTCGAAATCAGTGAAATGGATGAAGAAGTTGCAGCGGCGCTGATCATGAAAGCGCGCGCACACTGGTTTGAAGAAGAACAGCAGGCGTAATCGCCAGGAAAGCGGAGTTAATGTATGGCTGATGTGACAGTTACACAATTTGCCGAAGTACTAAAAGTGCCGGTCGAGAAGTTGCTTGCGCAGCTCGACGAAGCTGGCATCAAGGTCAAGGGTTCTGATGACACGATCAGCGATGACGCCAAGCTCGAGTTGCTGTCGCATCTGCGTCGCAGCCACGGGCAGGACGACACGCCGGCCACGGCCGCAGCGCCTCGCCGGATTACGCTTAAGCGCAAGTCGCAGTCTGAATTGAGACTGTCCGGCAGCCAGGGTCGATCGCGGACGGTCAACGTCGAAGTTCGACGCAAGCGCACCTACATCAAGCGCGATGTTCTCGAGAAGCAGGCGCTGGAAGAGCAGGAAGCGCTCGATGCCGAGCGCCGTGCCGAGGAAGAGCGCGTAGAGGCGGAAGCGCGTGAGCAGGAGCGCGTCAAGGCTGAGCAGGAAGCCGCCGTCATAGCCGAGGAAAAGGCCAAAGAACAGGCAGAACAGGCAGAACAGGCCCTCAAAGACGCTGAAGAACAAGCGCGTAAGGATGCTGAGAAAGCCGCGGCGGATGCCGTCGAAGAAAAGACCCGGCTCGAAAAGGCCGAGGCAGATGCCCGAGCTCGTCGCAGCAAGGAAAAAGAGAAAGCCAAGCCGAAACCCAAGCGCGCTGAAACGCGCTACGGCCGGAAGGAATTGCACGTTGCCGGTGACAAGAGCGGCCGACGCAAACGCAAGGCGCCAATGCGCCGTCGTACGGCATCAATGGGCGGGGATTCGAAGCATGGTTTCGAGCGCCCGACCGCTCCGGTTATTCATGAGGTCGAGATTCCCGAGAGCATTTCGGTTGCCGATCTGGCTAAGCGACTCGCCATCAAGGGCAACGAGGTCGTCAAGGTACTGTTCAATATGGGCGCCATGGTAACGATCAACCAGGTCATCGACCAGGACACAGCAACGCTCGTCGTCGAGGAACTGGGTCATATTGCCAAGCCGGCTGAGTTTGCGGATATGGATGAGCAATTGCTCGCCGAGGAGACGCAGACTGATGGTGAGGTTGTCTCGCGGGCCCCTGTCGTAACGATAATGGGGCACGTCGATCATGGTAAGACGTCGCTGCTCGACTACATTCGCCACACGAAAGTGGCCGCAGGCGAGGCCGGCGGTATCACTCAGCATATTGGCGCCTACTCGGTCACGACCGACAATGGCATGATTACGTTCCTTGATACGCCAGGACACGCCGCCTTTACGGCCATGCGTGCTCGTGGCGCGCAGGCAACTGACATCGTGATCCTTGTGGTGGCCGCCGACGACGGCGTCATGCCACAGACGATTGAGGCCATACAGCATTCCAAGGCAGCTGGCGTGCCAATGGTTGTGGCGATCAACAAGTGTGACCGCGAAAATGCGGATCCCGAGCGTGTGAAGAATGAGCTTTCGCAGCACGAAGTCATTCCTGAGGAATGGGGCGGCGAGCAGCAGTTCGTCAACGTGTCCGCACACACGGGAGATGGCGTCGATAAACTGCTTGAATCCATTCTGACGCAGGCCGAAGTCATGGATCTCACAGCGGTGGCCGAAGGTCCCGCAAGAGGCCTGGTTATTGAGTCAAGCCTCGAAAAAGGCCGCGGTGCCGTCGCAACGT
>JAIBDF010000136.1 GCA_024679535.1 Chromatiales bacterium | reverse complement strand
GAGAATGACGACCTGCGGCGGCAGGCCTGTTACATCGCGGCGGCAGTTCGTCAGGATGTCCATGTCGAGATGCGGCGTCGATGATATATCCGCGTAAAACGCGCTGCCGTGACGATCGGCAGCAATCGTATTGACAAAGTAGATTCCCTGCTTGCTGATTGCCGCTTCGACATCGGCCACTGACGCAGCGGTCTGCAGTGCCTCGTAACTGGCAAAGGCCGCGTCATTGTTAAGGACGGCGTCGCGAACTGCATAAGCGCGCGTCTGGGTCCACGGCAGTTTGTCGCTGACGAGCACAGGACCATGATGAGTCATATAGACGGTTCGCTCACTGTGGCCATCCGCGAGGGGCACCGACACCTCGACCATTTGGATATCGCGGTACTCGTCGCCAAAGCGATACTGCATCGGATTGTCGGGATTGAGTTCAAGCTCAAACAGGGTCATACGCAGCGCCGTCGAGACGGTGTGCGTCCAGGCGACATCCTTGTTGAATCCAATAACGATAAAGCTGCTTGACAACAGGCTCACGCCCATCGTGTCGACCTCGCCCGGAATTGTCGTGTGGATCATGTGAAAGCGCGCAGGACCATGCCACGGATAGTGTGGGTTGCCGAACAGAATACCCTTGCCGGACTGGGTAAGATCGCTACCCAACGCGATCGCATTACTGCCGATCCCCGGCGTCACATCGTAGTCAAGCTGTACGGCAGCGACCGGCTCACCCGGCGGTGCGGCGGCGGCGATTCCAGCGGTGAAGTTGCCGGCCCCGTAGCGAATACCGAAAGCGATGAACATGCGGCCGAGTTCGAGTTCGTTGATCGGACGAACCCATTTCTCGCCAGCACAGGCCGCGGGCAGGTTTTGACGTTTGTCGTCAATAAACTGGTTGTAGCCAGCGACAAAGCCGGCGCTGTACGCGCGCATGTTCTCGGACATGGATGCCGCGTTCTTTTGCACCGTTTCCGCGGTGACCATCGCTCGATGGAACGTGTCGCTGGCGAGATTCTCGTCGGATACTCCAAAGTCGGCTGAGAGCGTGCCATTCGCTCTGGTGACTTCGCGCGCAATCACGCAGATTCCGTCCGTGGCGGTAGCGTATGCGAAGCCATACCCCAGGCTTCCCCAGTCATCCGCTTTGACGTGCGGAATGCCGTAACTTGTCCAACGAATATCGACGTTATAACGGTCGCCTGAATCGGCCGTGCAGCCGAGCAGCATTACCGATACCAGTAGCAGCAGTATCTGATGTTTCATGACTATTCCCGAGCGCTTGATGCTGACGGGAGAGACTACAGAAACAAGCCTTCGGGTGCCAACGGCAGCGTGCGGTCTAGAGCGACTTGCCGGCGTACTCGAAATCCGAGAACGCCACTGACTCGGCTTCGCTGACTCGCAGCAGGAGGAATGCGCTCAGCTTTATGGCGAAGTCCATCGATCGCATGACGACCGGACCGTCGTCGGCTATGGGTTCAAAGCTCATATGCATCAGGAACTTTTTCATCTTGACGCCGACCTTCGGCCGAATCGGCTTTTCGTTGTGAATGTCGATGGAGGCGAGATACTCGCCGTCTTTGATGATCTTGACGGTACCCTGCATGCTCTTGAGGGCTTTGCCTCCGACATCGTCTTCCTGATCGTGATTGCTCGGGACGAAACTGAGCAACCAGTAGTCATCGGTTTCCTCGATGAGCTGCAAGGTTCCAGGCTGGACCATATCAATCGCGTTGTCGTCACCATCGTCGTCTTCGTCGTCGTGGTTACCGAAAGGGTGATCGCGGCTATCCTCGGCATATTTCGCTGATTCCTCATCCGTCGGTGCACGACCGTCGATCGTGAGCAATGTCCAGCGAGCGTTTTCCGGTTTTCTTGGGTCGAACCGGCCCACGCGATGGTTGTCCTTGTCCGACGATGTCAGGGTGAAAGCCCAGTCTTCATGAAAATCCCACGTGATTGCTTTGATGGCAGACTGAAACAGCGCTTCGTAGCTGTCGTGTTGCGCTTGCGCGCACGCCGTTGACGTAACAAACAAGGCTGTAACGGCGATCAGGCCCTTCCTGAGGATTGTATGGCGCATAACAGAGGATTCCGTAGATGTTTCATACTTATAGCAGGCGGCAGAGGGATTGGTTACATACTCAGGCCCGAATGACTTCCAGCGCCTCCGCAATACTCGTCACCGGGTGCACGAAAGAAATATCATCCTCGCTGATAACACCGGATTCGAGCATTGTCTCCCGCGCGAACTTGCGCAATTGAGTCCAGAAATCAAGACCCATGCCGACAATAGGGAAGCGCTCCAATTTGCCGGTCTGGATCAGTGTGGCAACCTCAAAAGCTTCGTCAAGCGTGCCGAAGCCGCCCGGCATCACGACAAATGCGGATGAATACTTAACGAGCATGACCTTGCGAATGAAGAAATGCTCAAGCTGTATGAACCTGTCCAGATAGGCATTCGGTTCCTGTTCCCTGGGCAGACGGATATTGCAGCCGATACTCAGACCGCCTGCCTCTTTGGCACCGCGATTCGCTGCCTCCATGATTCCCGGGCCACCACCGGTCATGACGGCGTAGCCGGCGTCGGCGAGTGCGGCCCCCATCTTTCGAGCCAGACGGCAATATTCGTGGTCCTGATCGAAGCGTGCCGAACCGAACACGGTGACGCAGGGTTCCGTGAATTCGAAACTCTCGAAACCGCGCAGGAATTCGAGGAAGATCTTCACGGCACTTTCGAGATCCGCCCCGCGACTGCGTCGGCCTGCCAGAAACAGCTTTTCGGCGCCTTCGACCTGGTCGAGCATAGATTGGCCACCGACAATCCGTTCTTCGTGTGACATCTGGTTCTCCCGTGCACCGAGGTCAGTACAAGCTATACGGGGAATTTGCGCCTGACAATCCGGCAAAAGACCTATGCGCGAGCGACACAAAGGCCGCAAGATTCCAGTTTCGGTGTTACGATTCCAACCTTGGCAACAAGATCATACAGTGCCGCAAAGGCAACGAACCGATGGAGTTAATAGAAATGAATCGCAATTTGACCATGGGCATTTGCCTGACGATGTTGTTCGCGTTTACGTCAACACAAGCGTGGGACCCAAAAGGGAAAGAAGACGACATAGCTAAGGGGCAGGCAGCCATTGATGCACTGCTTGAGAGCGACAAGACAATGCAACGCTACTTTGATGCGGCCGCCGGATACGTTGTAATTCCGACAGTGGGTAAGGCAGGTCTCGGAATCGGCGGGGCAAGAGGCAAGGGGTTGCTTTATGAAAACGGCGCGCCAACGGCGGAAGTGACAATGACACAGTTGTCCATCGGATTTCAGTGGGGCGGACAGGCATACAGCGAGTTCGTCTTTTTTGAAAATGACGCGTCACTCGAGCATTTCAAAAAAGGCAATTACGAGCTTGGCGCGCAGGCATCTGCGGTTGCGATTACGGCTGGTGCTTCAGTTGATGCAGGATATGAAAGCGGCGTAGCTATTTTCACCCTGGCAAAGGGCGGCCTGATGTACGAAGCTGCCGTGGGCGGACAGAAGTTCAAGGTTAAGGGCCTGTAGAGAGTCGCGCAGGCGCAGTGAGCAGGTTGCAAGCCGCTCGCCGTGCGCGCAGTGTTATCTGCTCACACGGCGGCAACCGCTGCCGTCCGGTTGTCGCAACCGTTCGGCGCCGACGCGAGGATAATGACTATCCTTCTTGTCGCCAGGAATTACTCGATACTTACTTGATCGTAATGAGCCGCATCTGGTATTCGCCGGTGATTTCACGCATCCCCGGGTAGTTCTTTTGTGCATATGCCGAGGTCTTGTCCGACTGCGCCTTGGTGAACTTGGCCATGAACTTTTCGTATTCTTCCTTGTTCGGAGCCAGCGCCGCGGTATCAGCAAACTTGACCACTAGCAGCAGGTTGAAGTCGCCGCTTGATTGGAGATCGCTCCGGTAAATCCACCAGTCTTCGATCTGACCCAGTTCCTTCGAAATCTTGTTACCCGGTACCCAGGTCTCTCTAAGACCTTCAAGGTAGGCGTCGCCCATATTCGAGTCGACTTTGACCGTAGTGACTGACCAGACTGCATCGCTCACCTCATAGTCTGTCCACGGATCGAGATCAGCCATGGCGATACTTGAAACAAACAGGCAATACAGCACTGCAATCATTGATTTGAATCGCATAGTTATTCCTTAAGATTGATGTAGCTAGAAATGTTGAGCTGCCGAAGTCACGAATTGATTAATTTACGTGTTTCAGCAGCGTAGGAACACTATAGACCTATTTACCTAACATTGTTAAAGAATCAAAGGACAGGATAATGCGCCTGTTCAGCAGCAGTATTGCGATACAAACGGTTACAATCACACACAGTCCTGAAACGTAGTGGGATGCGGGCATTGCTAGACTATCAAGCCATTCGGTCACAGCGTTTCGCCATACTATCGTGCCAAATCTAAGCAGCCTATCGTCGAACTCCAACGTCGCCATCATCGGCGCGAGTGGAGGAATTGGCGCAGAATTCCTGCGTCAGCTTTGTGCCGACCCTCGAGTCGAGCGTATTCATGCGTGGTCCCGGACCGAGATTGACGTGTCCGACCCCAAAATTCTGACCGGTGCAATCGATCTTTTCGATGAAACCAGCATCCGTGAGGCCGCGGTCGCTTCAAGTATAGCGGCCCCGTTGGACGCTGTAGTCGTCACAACGGGGGTTCTCCACGACCTTTCGATTCAGCCCGAGAAAAGTATTGCCGATATCGACCCTGAATCGATGCTGGACGTGCTGGGGGTAAACACGATTGGACCGGCTTTGGTTGCCAAGCACTTCCTGCCACTGATGCGGCGCGATGCGAAATCGGTTTTCGCGGCGCTGTCTGCAAGGGTTGGTAGTATTTCGGACAACCGCCTCGGCGGTTGGGTTTCGTATCGCATGTCAAAAGCCGCTCTCAATATGCTCATCAAAACCATTGCGATCGAACACGCGCGGCGTTTTCCGCACGCTGTAGTGGTTGGTCTGCATCCCGGCACGGTCGACACTGATCTGTCAAAACCATTTCAGCGGCGTGTCCCCTCGGACCAGTTGTTCACAACGACTGAATCCGTAAACCATTTGCTGCAAGTGGTCGATCGTCTGGTGCCTGACGATACCGGACTGTGCTTCGCCTGGGACGGTCAGGTTATTGAGCCCTAACGTACAGCCGCAGGAGTACAATCAAATTGAAAGCACGATTAACAGCATTTTTCATATTCATTCTTATGGTGCGGCCGGCAATGGCAATTGAAGAGCCCGAGTTTGAAGTCCTGCAAACAAACGACAACTATGAGGTTCGGCGGTATGTGCCTCATATCGTTGCGGAGGTCGACGTTGCAGAAGGCGATGGTGACCCGGGCCGCGCAGCCTTCAGAATTCTTGCGGGGTATATTTTCGGCGACAATGAGGCGGAGACAAAAATGTCGATGACGGCGCCCGTCACGTCACACGCAGGCGGAGACGATGAGGAAGACCTGCACACCTACGCATTTTTTATGGAATCCGAGTACACAATGGCGACGTTGCCGAAGCCCATCGATACGAGGATCAGGCTGGTCGAGAAGCCGGCGCGCGTTATCGCTGCGCGCCGCTACTCTGGAAGATGGAGCACCGCCAATTATCAGAAGCACGAAGGCGCACTGATCGCGGCGCTCGCTGAAGATGGCGTCTCATTGGCTGGAGAGCCGTATCTCGCTCGTTACAACAGTCCATTCACTCCGTGGTTCATGCGCCGCAATGAATTGCTGGTTGAAATTGAATGGCCATCCCCCTGAAGGTCGCGCTAGAGCGCAGCCTTGATTGCCCCAACCAGCTGCTCGTCGTCCGGCTGCGTGCGCGGGCTGAACTCGGAGATCAACTGCCCGTCGCGACCGATCAGGTACTTGTGGAAGTTCCACGTCGGATACGTGCCGGCTTTCGCGGCCAAATGGTCATAGAAAGGATGCGCATCGCCTTCCTTCACTGTGACTTTCTCAAACATAGGGAACTTGACCTTGTACGTCAGGCGACAGAATTCCTGAATCTGCTCTTCTGTTCCGGGCTCCTGTCCCATGAAGTCGTTTGAAGGAAAGCCGAGAACGACCAGGCCGTCGTCACCGTAGTCCTGGTAGAGCTTCTCAAGGCCGTCGTACTGTGGCGTATTGCCACACTTGGACGCCGTATTGACGACGAGCAGTACTTTACCGCCGTATTCGTCGCCAAGGTTGACGGTCTCATCAGAGGCAAGGCGGCGAAAATCCTGATCAAGCAGGGGCTCTTCTGCGGATACTGACGTTGTGAGGGTCATAAGTAACAATACTCCGGGCAAGATGCGCATGTGAGGTCTCCAGGTGGCGGGCGCGCGTGTTTTTTGCACGCTAGAATTCAAACAGGTTTATCCTGCCCTGATACGTGAGCGGATTGCAGCACTATTGTGTAACAAGTAGTAACAGGCATTCGGTTGATATGCATGATAGATGAAACATCAAAGCCCGACCTGGTATTCGGTGCCAGTGGCTACATCGGCACAAACCTCGTTGAGTTTCTGCTGGCCGAAGGTCGCCGTGTCCGCGCGTCTTCCAGAAACGTCGAAGTACTGCGTGGCAGAGGCTGGCAAGACGCTGAACTATGTGCTGCGGATGCGCTTGATCCCGAACAACTTGATGTTGCGCTTCAAAATGTCGATACGGCCTATTACCTGGTCCACTCCATGGCGGCGGGAAACGCGTTCCCCGAAATTGACGCGCTCGCGGCGCGCAACTTTGCCGCCGCGGCTGAGCGGCAAGCTGTGCGGCGCATCGTCTACCTGGGCGGGCTGACGCCGGACAATCCGCAGTCCGTTCATCTTCAGTCACGCCAGCAGACTGGCGATATCCTGCGCGACGGTGCCGTCCCGGTAACAGAGCTACGTGCTGGCATGATCATTGGCCCGGGTTCTGCGGCATGGGAGGTAATTCGTGACCTGGTCAATCACCTGCCGGTCATGATTACCCCTCGCTGGGTGTTCTCCAGGTCCACGCCGATCGCCTTGAGTAATCTGCTGCGCTACCTCGCAGACGTTCCGAAAATTGACGAGACGGCCGGCCAAACCTACGACGTCGCCTGCAGTGAGGTTCTGACCTACAAGGAAATCATGCTGCGCTACGCCCGTATTATCGGGAAACGGCCTGTCATCATTCCCGTGCCGGTCCTGACGCCCCGGCTTTCATCCTACTGGTTACGATTGGTGACTTCGGTGCCTACCAACGTGGCGCGCGCATTGATCGGTGGGTTGACGCAGGATGTGATAGCGCGGGATCAGCGTCTCGCGGAACTCATTCCACAAGAGTTGTTGGACTTTGATGCCGCCGCTAAGGAGGCGCTGCGCGCTGAGCGGCAGCATGAACTTCCCGCTCATTGGGTCGAGAGCGCCGTTGCCTGCAGGGAATTCAGTCCAGCGTACGGGTACTACGCCAAGCAGGCACACGGCAGCGCGGCGACCGCGGCACACACCGCTCGGATCTGGTCGGTCTTGCGTCAGTTTGGCAACGGCGGCGATTTCTTTTATGGGCGCGGACTTTGGTGGTTGCGGCGTGCACTGGATTGGCTCGTTGGCGGCCCCAGTTTTCGGCGCCAGCG
>JAIBDF010000132.1 GCA_024679535.1 Chromatiales bacterium | reverse complement strand
TCGGCAGATCGTCCGCTGCTGAATTATCTTCCGTTATGTTTGTCGCTTTATCGGACCCGATTTCGAAAAGGAAAATGTCTTCGTCCGCATAAACCGGCCCCTCCCCGCCATCGGCAACGTCAAGGCCTCGACGTCACCGCCGATGTCGGGAACGCGATACAAATGGTACTGCCTGTCCTCCGTCACCCACGAATCCCAATGGGAATATGGCATCGCATTCCAGACCTTGGCCGATAGCTTGCTGTCCTTGTCTGCCTCGAGTTTTTCCTCCATCTCATCGAACGTCATCTCGGGCCAGACATTGGATATAAAGTAGATATGCTCTCCGATCCATTTGAGCGCCGATACTCCGGTCGGCACTTCGGTTAGCCTGACGGCCTCTCCAGGTCCGCTCATCGGCATAATATAGACTTGCGCCGGCTCTTCTTTGTCGCTTTTCCTAACGAATGCCAGTCGGGATCCGTCGGGAGAGAAGACGGGTCCGGATGCACTGGCCTCTTCAGCAGTGAGCGGCTGTTGCGCCGCTTCGCCATCCACGTTCAGCAACCAGAGCCGCGAGATTGCATCTCCGCCATCCTCGGGATAGGTGGTTACGGGTACGACAACCTGGCCTCCGTCGGGAGAGACCGACGGACTACCTACACGTTGCAGTTGCCACAGTACCTCGCCCGAAAGGCGCGACGTGTTCTCTGCCGCGAACGCAAGTGGCACGCAGAGCAGGAACAGAACAGGAATGATCTTTTTCATTTTTCGACCTCGACGCGATACCCGCTCACCGAGTCATCGGGGCGAATAATAAATTGCAGATTCTTGCAGCCGATTCAGGGCCTTGGCCGCCAAAACCGGGATCTGGATAGTACCTGAACCTGCACGATCAGCGGCACCCTTATCAAGGACCAATGCTCACTGATACGTGGCCGATATTAAAGACTGACAGGCTGCCGCTGGATCGGTAGACTTGCGGCTTTTTAACGGCAGGAAACCACCAGATGATGTCAGCGCGGTATCGTGTAGCAACTGCAATTGCGGTTTTGCAGCTGTCCCATGTCTCGGTCGGGGCGGATACCGCCGACCATGGGAAAGACGGCGCCCAGTCAATCGAAGAAATCGTCGTCACTGCGCGGCGGCGTGAAGAAAACCTGCAGCAGGTTCCGATCTCCGTCACGGCAATCACCGGTGCCCAGCTCGAGGCGCGACAGCTCTACAGCATGGATCAGCTGAGCGCTGTCGTGCCGAACCTGCAGTTTGACAAGGCGGCGCCCTCGTCCGGCTCAAGTTCGGTCGGCCAGATCTTCATTCGCGGCATCGGGCAGTCGGACTATACGCCGGTCACCGATCCCGGCGTCGCGTTGTACGTGGACGGCATCTATCTCGGGCGCTCGCCCGGCAATGTGCTCGACTTGATCGACGTCGAGCGGATCGAAGTCCTGCGTGGCCCGCAGGGAACCTTGTTCGGGCGCAATTCCATCGGTGGTGCAATCAATGTTCACAGCCGACAGCCCAGTTTCGCCGATACCAGGAATCGTATCGAACTCAGACTCGGCAATGACGACCTGCAGGCGCTGAACTTGCGCTGGAACCAGCCTCTGACCGAATCACTCGCCACAAGTTTCGCGATCGGTCGCCTGCAGCGCGACGGCTATGTGGAGCGACCTTACGACGGTATTCGGACGGGTGACCGCGACCGCTGGTCCGCGCGTGGCTCAGTGCACTGGGAGCCGACCGACAAGACTACCGCCACGCTCATCGTCGATTACACGAGCATTGACGAGAACGGCGCGCCGGTGGTTTCCGGTGGCGTTAACGACCGGCAGCCATTTGCCACTTTCGGCAATGCCGTGCTCGAGACCTGCACTGCCGTGGTCATCAATCCGGCCTTTGACGGTACGCCGCAGAATGGGCCACCCAGCTTTCCGCCGCCCGGCGCGCCAACGGGTAGCGCCCCTGGCTGCTACGGTGCCGAATCCCGACCAGGACCGTTCGTTTCCGAAGGGACTTTTCCCGTTATGTCCGAACTCGACAGCAGCGGTGCGACATTAACCGTCGACTGGTCCGTCGGCACACACTGGCTCCTCAAGTCGACTACCGGCTTTCGCGAGATGGCAATGCTCTCTTCCCGGGACGGCGACAACACACCCGCCAATATTTTCGCCACCCGCGACGATTACGAACACGACCAGTTCAGCCAGGAAGTGCAGCTCCGGTTCAGCAGCGACGAACGCGGCCTCTCCGCGGTGTTCGGGCTCTTTTATTACGACGAGTCGGGTTTCAACCTCGTCGATGTCACCGTACCGCCTGGCGCAATCCAAAGCGGCGGCTTTTACGACAACCAGTCCTACGCAGTATTTGCCCACGGCACCTATGATCTTACCGACCGATTGGCCTTGTCGATCGGAGCGAGACACACGCAAGACCACAAGACCTACCTCCCGGACCAGCTGTCGCTCGGCGATTCCTCCGCAGGATCGGAGCCAGGTTTTTTTCCCCCGACCTGGCCGGAATTCGAGGGGTTCTATCTCGCGCCGAACGGTCCGTTGGCCGCGGGCGAACGCATTCTCGATTATCGAGAGAGCGAACTGGACTTCGATGCCACTGACGTGACAGTCGATCTGAGCTACCAGTTTTCGGACGACATATTCGGCTACGTGACCTTTGCGACGGGCTACAAGAGCGGCGGATTCGACCAGCGATTCGTCGGGCCGACGCCAGACCGCGCGCCGAGTTCGTTCCGGCCGGAATCGGTCGACAACCTGGAACTCGGTTTGAAAACAACCTTTTTCGACGGCCGCCTAAGGGCGAACGTCGCCGTGTTCGATGCAGACTACGAGGACCTGCAGATCATCGTCCGTGAATCCTTCAATCCGCTGACCGTGAATGCCGGTGACGCGCGCGTCCGGGGCGGCGAACTTGAGCTCCAATGGCTGGCATCGGCAAACTGGGACATCGGTTTCTCAGCCGGCCGCCTCGACACGGAGTATCGGCGTCTGAACCAGCCCGCGCAGGACTCCGGCGTCCGCCTGGACAATGAGCTTGCAAACTCACCCGCCTGGAACGTAGCCGCCGGTACGGCTTACCGTCTGAATCTCCGCAGCCTGGGCGAGTTGACGGCTCGCCTTGACTGGTCGTGGCAGGACGCGGAGTACCATGACGCTGTCAACAGTCCGCAGATTCGCCAGCCCGCGTTTCACCTCGTCAATGCGTCGCTCGCTTTCGTTCCGAGGGACGACCGCTGGCAGCTCACCGTCGCAACGAGGAACCTGCTCGACGAGACCTACCTCGTCACGGGCAACTCCGCATTCGACACGGCGGCAGCTTACGTTGAGCAGGTCTATGGGCGTCCGCGAGAATTCCTTGTCTCGCTACATTATGAATTCTGAACGAGATCCTGCCAATGCCGTCCAAATCGCGTAACACCCTGAGTACGGAGGGCGCTGCAAAGCCGGCCAACATCTGGCTGCTGGGCATGCGGCCGCGGACGCTGACAATGGCGGCGGTACCGGTCACCGTCGGTGCCGTGCTCGCGTGGGCTGGAGATGCAGTCCCCGCCTGGATCACGTTCATCATGACGCTGGGCTGTGCGCTGCTGATACAGATCGGCACCAACCTGTTCAACGATGCAAACGATGGCGAGCGTGGCGCTGACGGTCCCGACCGCATCGGCCCATTACGAATAACGGGCGCTGGCCTGGCACAGCCAAAGCAGGTGCGCCGTGCTGCGATCGCCTGCTTCATTGCGGCGCTTTTGGCCGGTGTCTACCTGGTCGTCGTCGGCGGTATGCCGATCCTCGTGATCGGGCTCGTGTCGCTAGTTGCCGGCTATGCTTATTCCTCGGGTCCGCGGCCGCTGTCCCATGGGCCGTTCAGCGAAGTTTACGTGATTGTCTTTTTTGGGCTCGTCGCGGTAGCCGGAAGCTATTACCTGCAAAGTGGACAATTACCGGACGACGCCGTATTGCTGACCGGCATTGCCATCGGCTGTTACGCCGCCGCGGTGCTGCTGGTGAACAACTTGCGTGACACGGACGCAGATATCCGCGCCGGTCGGAAGACCCTCGCCATCAGATTGGGCACTCCGACAGCCCAGTGGCTTTACGGCTTCCTGTTGCTCGTCCCCTTTCCGATGCTCGCGGTCGCGTGGGGCCTTCAGTCGATCGGTCTGGTGTGGCTCGGGCTACCCGTCTGCCTGTGGCTGGCGGTGCTGTTTGCGCGCATGCCGGTGGGTCCGGGCATGAACGCACAGCTCGGGAGAAGCGCTCTGGTCCAGGTTCTCGTCGGTGCCTTACTCATCGTGGAGCAACTCTCTTGAACCCCGTGATCTCGACGTTGCTCCCGGCGGGTCTCGCCTTCATCATGTTCGCGCTCGGACTCAAGCTGAGCGTTGCGGACTTCCGCCGCGTGTTCACATACCCGGTAGCCGTTGGGCTGGGGCTGCTGGCGCAGACAGTGCTCCTGCCACTCACGGCATTCGGAATCATCACATTATTCGGCCTTGGGCAGGAGGTCGCTGTCGGACTGATGATCCTGGCGGCGTGTCCGGGTGGCGTCACAGCAGCGATGATCACGGACCTGTCGCGTGGGGACACTTGCCTGTCTATCACGCTCACCGCATTTACGAGTCTGCTGTCTTTTGTCACGGTACCGCTCATTGTCGGCTTTTCGCTCATCCACTTTCTCGGCGAGGCAGCTCCCGTCGATTATCCGATGGGCCAGGCCATCGGCGGTCTATTCCTGATCACACTGCTTCCCGTGACTGCCGGCCTGCTCTGCAACCAGGCCAGATGGCTGTCGACTGCGGTCGCGAAAGCGATCGGCAGGATTGCGACTGCCGTCTTCCTGGCGATCGTCTTCGTGACCTTCTTTACTGAATGGCCCAATATCACCGCGCACTTTGCGACGGTCGGCCCGGCGATTCTCATGCTCAACGTCGTAACGATGGCTACTGGCGCTCTGCTTGGCGCAGCTGGCCGACTGCCGACAGCCGGCAGAATTGCGCTTGCCGTGGAATGCGGTATTCAGAACAGCGCGCTCGGCATCACAGTGGCGGTCAGCCTGCTCAGCATTCCCGGATTAGCTGTGCCTAGCGTCATCTATGCGTTCCTCATGAACATCACCGCGCTGGTCCTGGTCGTCATCCGCCAGTTACAGGTTGGCCGTGCTGCGAGCTCGGGTGCATACCGGTAGATTCAGCTTAGTCACGATATGGCCCACCTTGGCGTGAACAACGTCTTTGACACCAACATCAGGAAAGTAAGAACGGTCACAATAGGACGCGGTCGAGGTCCGCGCAAAGATCTTCCGGATCCTCGAGGCCGACGGAGAATCGGAAGACACCATCACCCGCCAGGGCCCGGTAGTTATCGAGCTGGGCGCCCTCAAGTCCGTACGACGTCGGCGCCAGGTCGTCGGTCTGCAGCAGATACATCAGGCTGCGGTGGTGTCCCAGCGATACGGCGTAGTGGATGACGTCGAACCCCGACATCATCCGCGCTGCCACCTCCCGGCTGTTGGCCACCCGGAACGACAGCATGCCGGAAAAGTTGTCCATTTGTCTCGTCGCAAGTTCGTGCTGAGGGTGACTTTCAAGGCCTGGATAGATGACCGCCTCCACCCGAGGGTGATGCTCGAGATACTTGGCAACAGCGATCGCGTTCGCTGCGTGCTCGCGCATTCGGATTGGCAGTGTCGCCATACCACGAAGAATCAGCCACGCGTTGAACGGGCTGATCACGCCACCATAATGTGACAATGCTTCCGCCCGCAAAGACTCAAGCAATTCTCGGGAGCCGCAAACAGCGCCGCCCATCGCATCTCCGTGGCCGCCTATGTACTTGGTCAGCGAGTGCACGACCAGGTCTGCACCCAGCTCCAGAGGCCGCGTCGCGATGGGTGTCGCGAACGTCGAATCCACAACCAACAGGGCGCCACTTTCACGGGCAATCTCGGCAATCGCCGCAATGTCCGCTATCCTGAGCAGTGGATTCGATGGCGTTTCCAGCCAAATAATGCGCGTGTTATCACGCACAGCACTGGCGACGTTCCCTGGCTCAGACGTGTCGACTGGCGTCATGTCGATACCGAACCGTGGTAACGTCCGCCGCGCGACTTCCGCGGTACCCGGATAATTCGTGTCGCACATTACCACGTGATCGCCGCTGGAGAGACAACCGAGCAACACACCAGTGGTCGCCGCCATGCCGGAAGCAAAGGCTATGCAGGCTTCCGCCCGCTCCAGCGCCGCCAGCTTTTCTTCGAGCTGATCGTTCGTCGGGTTGGCCCACCGAGTGTAGACATAGGGAGCGTCGCCTTCGAGTTTGTTCGCCGAGAAGCTGACCTCCTGCTCGACTCGAAACGTACTGGACATCACGAGATCGGGAGCCGAAGAGCCACTCGCCGTATCGTGATGTTCGCCGGCGTGAATCGCCTTGGTCCTGATCCCTTTATCGAATGGGTCGTCACTCATCGAAATCTGTCCTCTTGCTGACTATGCACTCGCCGCCCATGGAAGCGCCTGTATTGTGGCCAGTATAGCGACATCGCCGCACTCCATAACCACCAACTATGGGAGGAAACGTAAGCTTTTCCAAATTGCGGACATTCGTTCAGGCCAAAAGGAACGAAATTGACCGGAAGCTAACGGCCAGCAGCAGACATTCAATGTGCGAGTTCACTATCGATCAGTAGCAGGATTTCTTGTATTGCTTCAAGAGCCCTATTTTGAGAGTAGATCGCCATGCGAATATGCCCAAGGCGAGCGGCACTCAAACTACGCAGTTTTGCGCTCGACCCAACTACAATGCTTCTCTTCAGCAACTCACTCGTATTTCCATATGGCGGTCGAGCCTCATACGCAGGCGCAATAAACTCTTCATCAGAGAGCGCAGGCGTCAAGACATATTCGACGAAATCGCGGGCAAGGTTCTCCTTCTCTTGCGCATCCAACGCAATTGACTTCCAAGCTGCCAGTGACGCACGAAGCTCTGGATTCTTAAGTTTTCCTAGCTCCCCAGAGGCAAGCAGTGCATCCAACGCACCCATAGATAGCTCTGAAGTTCGCCACTGTATAAGTGAGGAAACCACTCCGTTCTTAAATTCAGCAAGTTCACCGAACGGCTCTTGCGTCGCAAAACCTAGAATAACGCCGACATCGGCTACTGTACGCTCATGAGCCTCAATAACAGACTCGATATGCTCAATATTCGATTGAGCTTCGTCTCTTAGGAGCTCAAGCTGGCCATATTCCCATTCGACTTGTTTCCTCGAATCCCACCATGAGTCGAGGCCAAAAGCGATGAGAATGCCAACGACAACGATGACAATTTCGGCACCAGCACGCGATAACTCTATTGATCTGAGGTTGATGAGAATCCCTTCATGATTTCGTGTTAAACGAACGCCCCCTTTGGGCAACAAGCCGACATTCTAGCCCAACTTACCCTAACGACAGCTATGGGGCGGTTAGCGGAGATTGGAGCCAACCCTGGCCCCGGGGCTGGAATCGGCCCGGGGCATGCCTGACACGCAACGACCTAAACGAAAATCGGCGGGCCAAAGCCCGCCGATTGTTAATCCTGCGTGATTCGGGCCATTGTTCAATACACGTCGTAACTCCGGCGACCGACATTCACATTGCATTCCAGAAATCTCGCCGAGAGCTTGGCAGGCACAGACTCAGAATCACCTAGCCCGTCACGCCATGCGTCCCACGCCTTACCGAATGTCGCAGCATCCTTGGACGTTCCCAGCCAGTAGTACGAGGTCAGATTGTTACTTTGCAGGGGCACCGCGATTTTCGCATTGTATCCGTAGCCTTTCCCCCAATCATTAAAGTCCTCGACGATTCCCATGTACTTGTCGAAAGAGCATCCCTCGAGCATCTCGAATTCGATTACATCCATATGCTCGGCCGATACGCTCAGTGGCAAGAACATGACGAAAGCTAGAACTATTTTTTTCATTATT
>JAIBDF010000004.1 GCA_024679535.1 Chromatiales bacterium | reverse complement strand
TAACCGGCCTTCGCCGCAGCCAGTGTCGCTGCGACCTCGGTCGGGTGATGTCCATAGTCATCGACCAGCAGGACCTTTCCGGCACCTGTTTGAACTTCTCCGAGGCTTTGGAAGCGGCGGTCGATGCCTTCAAACTTTTCGAGGGCCGCTATCACCGCTGCATCGCTTATCTGCAGCTCATCGGCCACGGCGATCGCAGCCAGGGAGTTTCTGACATTGTGCATACCAGGCAGCTGCAGCTTAACGTGCATGATCTGGTACACGCTTTGTGTATCACCGAGGCTCTTCTCCACCTTGCTGGACCGGACGACGTCGAACTCGGTAATGTTTTCGTTGAACTCGATATTAACAGCCCGGATGTCAGCTTCTTCGTTGGTGCCGTAGGTCGTAATGGAGCGACCAATATCACCCAGGACTTCATTCACACCCGGATCGTCGGTGCAGACAACAGCCAGCCCATAGAACGGCAGGTTGTGCAGAAACTCAATGAAGCCCGCCTTGAGCTTTTCGATGTCGCCGTCGTAGGTCGACATGTGGTCGGCATCGATGTTGGTGACAATGGCAAGCATAGGCTTCAGGTGCACAAACGATGCGTCGCTCTCATCGGCTTCGGCGACAAGGTAGTCGCCCTCACCCAGGCGTGCATTGGCGTCGGCACTTTTAAGGCGACCGCCGATCACAAAGGTCGGGTCCAGCCCACCCTCTGCGAGAATGCTGGCGACGAGGCTCGTGGTTGTTGTCTTGCCATGCGTGCCAGCGACCGCAATTGAGTATCGAAAGCGCATTAGCTCGGCGAGCATTTCTGCGCGGCTCACGACCGGCATAAGTTGCTCTCTTGCGGCGGCTACTTCGGGGTTGGTTTCATCGACCGCGCTGGAAACGACTACGGCGTCAGCATCGCGAATGTTGTTGGCAGCGTGGCCGATGAATACGGTAGCGCCCTGGGATTCAAGGCGCTGTGTCTGCTTGTTCCGCTTGAGATCGGAGCCCTGCACGGCGTAACCGAGACTCAGCATCACCTCTGCGATTCCGGACATGCCGGAGCCACCGATACCGACGAAATGCACACTGTGGATTCGACGCATCTTTTTGATCATGCGGCTCTCCAGACCTTGCGACGCGGTTGGGATGCGTGATGTCTCATGCCGAAACCCCCGCCTGCTCAAGGCAGATTTGTGTAATACGACTCAGTGAGTCCGGAACGGAGAGCGCTCGCGCTTTTACAGCACGTCGCTGCAACTCGGCACGCGACTGCAGCCATTCGCGCAGCAGATTGGCCAAGTGGTCCGGCGTGAGTTCCGGCTCCGGAATGATCAGTCCTGCACCGGCATCTGCCATCGGCCGTGCATTCGCCGTCTGGTGATCGTCGACGGCGCCGGGGTACGGCACGAAAAGAGCGGGTACGCCGACAGCACAGAGTTCGGCAACAGTCAGGGCACCAGCGCGACAGATAACAAGATCAGCCCAGGCATAGGCCGCAGCCATATCCTCGATAAATGGCAGCAACTCGACATCGACCTGGTGCTCATCATATGCCTGCTTCGCCGTGTCCAGCGTGCGCTCGCCGCACTGGTGGCGAACGACAGGCCGTACAACGGCATCCAGTAATGCCAGCGCGGCCGGTACGCTGCGGTTTAACGCGAGCGCACCCTGGCTGCCCCCAAGTACCAGCAAGCGCAGTGCGCCATGACGACCCGCGTAACGCTCGTGCGGCGGAGCGACAGCGGCGATCTCCTCGCGCACCGGGTTGCCGACGGTCTGCGCGTCGATACCCTTGTTAAAACTGCCCGGGAAGGCTTGCAGCACAACCCGGGCGAGACGCGCCAGAAGACGGTTGGTCATGCCCGCAGCAGCATTTTGCTCGTGAATGACAAGGGGACGTCGTGTTAGCCAGGCGGCAACACCGCCGGGGCCACTAACGAATCCACCCATGCCGAGCACCGCTGCGGGACGGCGACGAATAATGACGGCGAGCGACTGCAACAGCGCCCAGCCAATTTGTAAGGGAGCAATGAGGATGGCGAGAGCGCCTTTGCGCCGCAGACCTTTGATGCTGATCCACTCGATGTCGATGCCGGCCGCGGGCACGATGCGCGATTCGAGGCCGCGATGCGTGCCAAGCCAGACAACGTCACGCGCCTCTGCCTGCAAAGCATGCGCGACGGCGAGCGCCGGATAAACGTGTCCACCGGTGCCGCCAGCCATGACGAGTATTGGTCGAATGTTCGGTCGCGCACTCATTTCTTGCGGCGACCTCGCTTGCGGTTGACCGGCTTCGCATCGACAGCGAGCTCGTGGTGAATGCGCAGTAACAAGCCGATACAGATCATCGTAATAATCAGGCTGCTGCGTCCGTAACTGATCAGCGGCAGAGTCAGGCCCTTGGTCGGTAGCATGCCCATGTTCACGCCGACGTTGATAAACGCCTGTAGACCAAGCCATGTGCCGAGCCCGATGGCGACGTAGGCCTCGAAGAAGCGCTCGGCATTGTGTGCACGAATTCCCAGTTGGAATACCCGCCACAAAAGCGCCAGGAAGAGACCGATCAGCAGCAGTGAACCGAGGAGACCGAACTCTTCGGCGAATACCGCGAAGACAAAGTCGGTATGCGCCTCGGGCAGATAGAAAAGTTTTTGCACGCTCTCACCAAGCCCCACGCCAAACCATTCTCCGCGGCCGATGGCGATTAGTGATTGCGTCAACTGGAAACCGGAGTCGAAGGGGTCAGCCCACGGATCGAGGAAGCCGGTCAGCCGCTTCATGCGGTATGGAGCCGTGATCGTGAGCGCGACGACTGCGAGCACGGCTACCGTGAAGAAGACGATGAAATCACGAATGCGGGCACCGGATACAAACAGCATGGTCAGTGCGGTCGCCAGCAACACGATGGCCGCGCCGAAGTCCGGCTCCTTGAGAAGGAGCATGCACGCCAGCGTCAGGACAAGCATCGGTCGCAGGAAACCAGCGAACTCTTCGCGAACGGCCTTGTTGCGTCGCACGAGATAGCCCGCCAGGTACATCAGGAAACACAGCCGCGCCGGTTCGGACACCTGCAGATTCATGAAGCCGACGCGAACCCAGCGTGTACTGCCGTTAACTTCGTGGCCTATGCCGGGAATGAGCACGACAACGAGCAACGCGAGACCGGTAAACAACATCAAGGGCCCGAGTTTTTGCCAGACCTGCATCGGAATAAACAGGCAAATCGCACCCGCAACAGTGCCGATAGCCGCAGCCAGCAACTGTCGCTGGATATAAAAGAATGGATTTCCCGCAGCGTTGTCGGAGATTGAAATCGAGGCAGAAGCCAGGATGACGAAACCGCCAAGCAGCAGTGCGCCAGTGATAGCCAGCAATACCGGATCAATCTTGAGTTCGGTCTTCAAGCGGGCCGGGAACGGCATGATCATCGAGCGGCTCATCGTTTCAGTGCCTCTACCGCATCGACAAACGCGTCACCGCGCGCCATGTAGTTGTCGTACTGGTCGAAGCTTGCGCAACCCGGCGCCAGCAGCACCGTGTCATCTGATTCGGCGCAGGACGCTGCCATGTGCACGGCCGACTCCATGTTCTCGGCGAAATGCACTGGCATGACCGTGTCGAGAGCATGCGCAATTTTCTCCGCGTCTTCGCCGATCAGTACAGCGCCCCGCAGCTTGCCTTCGATGGCCTCCGCCAGTTCACTGAAATCACCACCCTTGCCCAGCCCACCTGCGACGAGCACCAGCATGTTGTCAACGGAATTGATGGATGCCACAGCCGCCGCTACATTGGTGGCCTTGGAATCGTTGATGTAGTCAACCGCACCGATGCGCGCCACAAACTGCATCCGATGCGGCAGCCCTGGAAATTCGACGAGCACCTGTAACATGGCACTCATGTCGAGGCCAAGGAGATCACCAGCAGCGAGCGCCGCCAGTGCGTTAAGCTGGTTGTGCATCCCGTAGAGAGCCAGATCGCGCACTGACAGCAAAAGCGTCTGCCCGCAGGCCAGGTATCTCTCACCGTCTTCTACCCGGATGCCGTACTGGTCCTCGGCCGGGACATCAAGGCCGAAACTCACCACGCGACCACAGTGCGTCGCCTTCCTGGCAGCCTCCGCATCGGCGCGATTGACGACCGCTGCATCGACGTCCTTGAATATGCGGTACTTGGCAGACCGATATTCATCCTCATCGGTATGCCAGTCGAGATGATCGGGTGAAATATTCAGGAGCAATGCGACTTCGGCAGGTAGCTTCTGCGTCCGCTGCAACTGGAAGCTCGATAGCTCGAGTACATAGAGGTCGGGCGAGTCCTGCGCCAGCAGGTCGAGCGCTGGCTCACCCAGGTTACCTCCCGCAAGCACACTGCGGCCGTCAGCCTGGCACATGAGATACAGCAGCGTCGTAACCGTGCTCTTGCCATTGGATCCTGTCACGGCAATGAACGGCTTGGTTGCATCGCGAGCAAACAGTTCGATATCCGAGATGATTTCGAGTCTCTTCTTGCGCGCCTTCTCGAGCAGCGGATTGCTGTCAGGGACGCCGGGCGAGGCAATGACGCGCTTGACGCCCTTCGGAACCGCGTCCTTAGCGAGCCTTACGTCAGCATCGGACCAGACTGCCTGCAGCTCGTTAAGGCCAGGTGGCTCTTTACGACTGTCGTAGAAGATGGCATCGGCGTCGCAGCGCTTCAGGTAGCGCGCGATCGACAGGCCGGTGGCGCCGAGGCCAACGACCAGATCCTTTTCCACATTGAGCTTCGCGTCGCTCATCGGACCTTCAGGCTCGCCAGACCGATCAACACGAGGATGACGGTAATGATCCAGAATCGAACGATGACCTTGGGCTCAGCCCAGCCTTTCAGCTCGAAATGATGGTGCAACGGCGCCATGCGGAACACCCGCTTGCCGGTAAGTTTGAATGACGCGACCTGAATTATGACGGAGAGTGTTTCGACCACAAACACGCCACCCATGATCACGAGAACAATTTCCTGGCGTACAACGACAGCAACCGCGCCGAGTGCCGCCCCCAGCGACAACGCGCCAATATCGCCCATGAATACCTGTGCCGGATAGGTGTTGAACCACAGGAAGCCGAGTCCCGCACCAGCCAGCGCGGTACAGAAAACGAGGATTTCGCCGGTCCCAGAAACGTACGGTATGCCCAGATAGCCTGCGAAATTTATGTTACCGGTAACGTAGGCAAGGATGCCCAGCGCACCGCCGACGAGGACGGTTGGCATGATTGCCAGACCGTCGAGGCCATCAGTAAGGTTGACCGCATTACTGAAGCCGACAATAAAAAAGTACGTCACAACGATCTGGAACATGCCAAGGGGAATAGCAAGATCCTTGAAATACGGAATCAACAACGACGTCTGAACGTCGTCTGTCGCCGTAACGTACAGGGCAACCGCAGCGATAAGGGCCGCAGCAGACTGCCAGAAGAGTTTTTGTTTCGCCGAGATGCCGGCGGGGTCCTGCAGAATCAGTTTCTTGTAATCGTCAACATAGCCGATCACGCCGAAAGACAGAGTGACAAACAGGACAATCCAGACGTAGATGTTTTCGAGGTTCGCCCACAGAACTGTGCTAATCGAGATCGCCGCCAGAATCAGGGTTCCTCCCATTGTCGGCGTACCCGCCTTCAACAGATGTGTCTCCGGACCATCCTCGCGAACAGGTTGTCCCAGCTGATTCACCTGCAGGCGCTTAATCATGCGCGGTCCGATAATGAACGAGATCAGCAGCGCAGTGAGCGCGCCCATGATGGCGCGCATCGTCAGGTAGTTGAATACGTTGAAACCGGATTCGAATTGGGCGAGGTATTGAGTGAGATATAGCAGCACGATCAGGCCTCCTTTCTCACGACATCGGGCTCACGTATCGCATCGACAACGCGTTCCATCTGCATCGAGCGGGATCCCTTGACGAGCACGGTCACGTCGCTATTCATGCCTGCACACAGCTCGTCGACAAGCGCGTCAAGCGAGGCGAACCAACTGGCGTGCTCGCCAAATCCTTCAGCAGCACTTGCGGCAAGGTCGCCGTACGCGAACAAGCGATTCACACCGCTTGCTCGCGCGGCTTCTCCAACCTCGCGATGCAGCTCCGCCGCATCGTCCCCGAGTTCTTTCATATCACCCAGTACCAGCCAGCTCTCACCAGGAAGAGAGGCCAGAAATTCGGCGGCGGCGTTCACCGACAGCGGGTTTGCGTTGTAGCTGTCGTCGAACAGCGTGGCCTCATTGATGCCGCGCAACGGCTGCAGGCGTCCGCCGACCGGGTTCACGCCTTCAAGTGCGGTCCGAATATCGTCAAGGCCGATCTCAAGGGCGTGTGCAACAGCCGCCGCCGCACAGGCATTGCGTACGTTGTGGATACCCACCAGCGGCAATACGACCACCGTGCTCTCGTCACCCAGATACAATGTGAAGGTCGTTTTATCTGGTGCAGACTCGATGTTGTCTGCTCGTACGTTGGCGGTTTCTGCGAAACCAAAGGTAATGCAGCGCGTATCGCTTACCCGCTCAACCCAATAATCGAAGTAGCGGTCATCCGCATTGAGTACGGCTACGTCCGGGCGCTTTTCGCCCTCCAGGATTTCACCTTTCGCGCGCGAAACCCCCTTGATCGAACCGAAGCCTTCAAGATGCGCTGCACCGGCGTTGGTAATGACGACGACATCCGGACTCGCAAGCGCCGTGAGGTACGCGATTTCGCCTGCGTGGTTCGCACCCATTTCGAGCACCGCGTACCGGTGTGACGCATCAATACGGGCCAGCATCAACGGCATACCGATATCATTATTCAGGTTGCCATGTGTCGCCAGCGTTGGCGCTTTACGTGACAGGCACGCCGCGATCAGCTCTTTCAGAGTGGTTTTGCCATTGCTGCCGGTAATGCCGATAACAGTCACATCATGTTCGTTGCGCCATGCGGCGCCGAAATGACCGAGCGCGGCTTTCGCGTCGTCGACCGTAATCTGACTGATCTCCTCATTGACATGATTGCCAACCACGGCGCCGGCAGCACCCGCATCCCTGGCGGCGCGGACGTAGTCGCTGCCGTCAAAATTTGGTCCCTGTAGCGCAAAAAACAGTTCGCCATTGCGGATCGTTCGAGTGTCGGTGCTGATGCCGCTAAATTGACCGTCGGCACCGTGCAATACACCTTGCAGACACTCTGCAGCTTGTTGCAGCGTCTCGATCATGCGCCGCCCTCTCTGGCTGCGAGCGCCGACTCGGCAAGCGCATAGTCGGAGAAGCGCATACGTTGGCCAGCAATCTCCTGATAGTCCTCGTGGCCTTTGCCAGCCACCAGCACGACGTCATTGTCTGCGGCATTCTCGATGGCCCAGGCAATTGCTGCCGCGCGATCTTCAATGATTGTCGGTCCGTCCTCCTGCGACATGCCGGCGACGATGTCATCAATTATTGCCGCGGCATTTTCAGAACGAGGATTGTCGGTGGTCACCACGACACGGTCGCCGTGCCTTTCGGCCATCGCGCCCATCTGTGGCCGTTTGCCAGGATCACGATCTCCGCCACACCCGAAAACACACCAGAGCTTGCCGCGGCAATGGGCGCGCAGCGCGCTCAACGCACTTTCGACTGCCGTGGGCGTATGTGCGTAATCGATAAAAACAGCGGGGCCATCCGTGGCCACGCGCTGCATCCTTCCGGGTGGTGCGCTGATCTGCGACATGACATCACAGGCTGTATCGAGCGCTACACCCCTGTTGAGAAGCAATGCCAGCACAAGTGCGGCATTGGCAACGTTGAAATCACCGGGCAAATGCAACATAAACCGGCCGTCGCCCCATGAGCTGCTAAACGAGACTTTCGAGCCCTGCTCGGTCGCAACGACAGCACCCACGAACAAGTAAGGGCGGCCATTGGCGGCCCGGTCTAATTGCGTCGACACGACCACGGTGTCCTGGCCGCACATTGAGGCAAGTTGCTTACCGTATTCTGAGTCGATATCAATGATGCGTTCGCCGGGCTGGCAATCGAGAAACAGGCGAGCCTTGCTGGCGAAGTACTCTCCCATGTTGGCGTGATAGTCGAGGTGGTCACGCGTGAGGTTGGTGAACAACGCGGTCGTGAATCGAACGCCATCAACCCGGCCTTGAGACAACGCATGTGACGAGACCTCAATAGCCGCATGGACAGCATCAAGGTCGACAAATTCCGCCAGCCTGCCATGCAATTCGACAGCGGCTGGCGTTGTCATACCCTCGGCGCCCTGCACTTCCTCGACGCCATAACCCAAGGTGCCGAGGTACGCGCATTTCTCATTCAGACAGCCGAACGCCTGCGCAATCATCCAGGCAACGGTCGTCTTACCGTTGGTTCCGGTGATCCCGATAACATCCAGCCGTGCGGACGGACAGCGATAAAAACGATCTGCGATTTCACCGATCTGCTCCGCAAGACCCGTGACCGCGATCATCGGCACGCCAATGTCATTTGGCGCCGTTCCGGTCGATGCATCCCAGGCCACGGCCGACACGCCTGCCGCACGCGCCTGTGCCAGGTAGTCTAGCCCGTGGGACCCCATGCCCTGCACCGCGAGAAACAGGTCTCCGGGTTGCAGCAGGCGACTGTCGCTGGCAATACCGTGAACCGGGATCGCTGGTGCATCGGCAATCCCCTGCAGCAACTCGGCAAGTGTCGGCGCATAAATCAGGTGTTCAGCCGGCATGCTCATTTCTTCTCCGACGGCGTTGCCATCGCTTGTATGACATTGCCGGGGTCGCGAGCGGGCATAGCGTCGGGTGGTACGGCCAGCAGACGCAGCGACTCCGACATAACGTCGGCGAACACCGGGGCGGCAACGTCGCTTCCGTAGTAGAACTCACCGCTCGGTTCGTCGATTACAACCACTGTCGCCAGGCGCGGATGACTCGCGGGCGCAAGGCCCGCGAAGATCGAAATGTACTTGTCCTGTGAGTAGCCGCCGGTAGCAAACTTCCAGGCCGTGCCGGTCTTTCCAGCGATGCGATATCCATCCACGGCAGCCTTGGTTCCAGTGCCGCCCGGTCGCACAACCTCTTCAAGCATACGGCGCACTGCCGATGCGGTGTCCGCACCAACCACCTGCTCGCCTTCGTTTGGCTCCTCCAGGGCAACGAGTGAGATCGGGCGCATCTTGCCGTCATCGCCAAGCGCCGCATAAGCATGCGCCAACTGCAGCGGTGTAAGCGAAATACCATAGCCGTAGGCCAGCGTTGCCTGGCTGATCGGGCGCCAGTTGCTGAAGTGCGTCAGCATGCCAGCAGACTCTCCGGGAAAGCCGCTGGTCGTGAGTTCGCCAAGACCGAAATGTGTCATCGTGTCCCAGAGCTGGTCCGGCTCCAGGGTCATGGCGAGCTTCGTGATGCCCACATTGGACGAACGCGCGAGAATTGTCGTCAGGCTGACGCGTCCGAGGTTACGGGTATCCTCGATCTTTTTGGGGCCGACGATGACGTAACCGGGCGCTGTATCAACAATGCTCGAGGGACGGTACTGACCGCTTTCCAGGGCCGCCGCGACAATGAGAGGCTTGAGACTCGAACCGGGCTCGAAGATGTCGGTGATTGCCCGGTTGCGGTAACGCTCGGCCGTAAACTGCGACCGATCATTCGGGTTATAGGTTGGCTGATTAACCATCGCCAGGACTTCACCAGTTTTCACGTCGAGAATGACGATCGAACCGGAGCGCGCATTGTATGTCTTGATCGCTGATTTCAATGTGCGATATGCGAGGTACTGCAGTCGCAGATCGATACTGGTTGTGAGGTCTTTACCCTGATGCGGCGGCCGAATACTCGCGACGTTTTCGATCGAGCGGCCCAGGCGATCCTTGAGCACCTGCTTGGCCCCCGACTCACCAGCGAGCCAGTGATTGAACGCGAGCTCGAGACCTTCCTGACCTTCATCGTCGATATTGGTAAAGCCGACAAGATGCCCGGTCACCTCGGACGCCGGATAGTAGCGTCGATACTCACGCTGCACGTTGATACCAGGCAGCTTCAGCGCCAGAACAGCATCGGCCTGTTCAGGACTGAGGTGACGCTTGAGGTAGAGGAACTCCTTCTCCATGCTGCGCGTGACGCGACGCATCAGGGTTTGCGAGTCGACGCCGAGCGCCTTAGCCAGTTGCGGTACGCTATCTACCGCCGGCGCAAATTGTTTCGGGTTTGCCCAGATCGAATCGACCGGCGTGCTGATAGCGAGCGGCTCGCCGTTACGGTCGGTGATCGTGCCGCGGTGCGCGGAGATCTTCTCGGTGCGCAGGTGGCGGGTGTCAGCCTGCTGGTTGAGGAAATCCTTGTCGAGCACCTGCAAATGAACCGCACGCGCGACCAGCGATGTGGCAACAATTCCGAAGAACACGATTACCAGCGTCACCCTGCCTGTGAAGCGCCGGGCAGTTTGTTGTTTTGTCTCTGCGCCGCGTGTCATGGACGTTCAATTACAAATATTTCCGTGGCTTCCGGACGCACGAGCGACAGGTCATCAACGGCGACCTGTTCAATTCGTGCATGTTGAGCCCAGGTGCTTTGTTCGATTTGCAGCTGGCCCCATTCGATATTCAGACTGTCGCGCTCGTGCGTGAGTCCCTCGAGTTCGACGAACAATTTGCGCGACTCATGCTTCGTATACACCATTGCGATAGCGCTCAGCACACACACGACCGCAAAGACGAAGACGAGCAGGAACGGTTGTTGTTTCGTCTGCATCAGGTGCGCTCCGCGACGCGCAGGTGCGCACTGCGTGCACGTCGGTTCAATTCGATCTCGGTTTCATTCGCGCGAATCGCTTTACCGATAGTTCTCAGCTTCGGCTGAAATTCTTCGGGCACGTTTGGCATGCCGCGGTACTGCTCCGTCTCTCGCGATGCATCGCGCATGAAGCGTTTTGTAATTCGATCTTCCAGAGAATGAAAACTGATGACACACAGACGAGCGCCCTTTCTCATAACTTTGACCGACTGCGTGAGCACGGCTTCGAGTTGTTCGAGTTCGTCGTTGACTGCGATGCGAATTGCCTGGAACGTTTTGGTAGCCGGATGAATCTTCTGGCCACGCTTTGGCGCTGCGTCTTCAACTATGCGAGCGAGTTGCGCCGTGCGAGAGATCGGCGCTTCCTTGCGCGCGCTGACAATCGCGCGAGCGATGCGAGCCGCGCTGTTTTCCTCACCGAATTTTCTAAGTACGTGCTTCAATTCTCGTTCGTCCACAGTCGCGAGCCATTCGCTGGCCGACGAACCCGAATCCGGGTCCATTCGCATATCGAGTGGGCCATCACGCATGAAACTGAAGCCTCGATCGGCTTCATCCAGCTGTGGCGAGGAAACGCCGAGGTCGAAAAGCAGGCCGTCGACTTTTCCGACGAGCCCTCTTTCACCAATGATTGTCTCAAGTTGCGCACAACAGCCCTTCACCAGTTCGAATCGAGGATCGTCGGCAAGGAAACTCGGAGCGGAAGCAATGGCCTGTGGATCGCGATCAATGGCAATCAACCTGCCCTCGCTACCCAGTTGCTTCAGAATTTCCCTGCTGTGTCCCCCGCGCCCGAATGTTCCGTCGACGTAACAACCGTCTGGTTTTATTTTCAGTCCTTCAAGGACCGGCCCCAGCAGCACCGGCACATGCGCGTTGCTGCCCATCAGTGGAACAACCTGCTAAAACGCAATCGACTCGAGGTCGGGCGGCAATTCGCCGTCATCTTCCTCGCTGAGCCACGCATCACGTTTTTCGTTCCAAGTTGCTTCGTCCCACAGTTCAAATTTATTACCCTGCCCAATCAGCATTGCCTGCTTGTCGAGACTGGCAAATTCCCGCAGTTCTTTTGAGACGAGAATTCGTCCGCTGCCATCCATATCGACCTCGGTCGCATAACCGACCATAATCCGCACAATGCGACGAGCAGCTTTATTCATACTGGGAAGGCGCACGAGTTTGCGCTCGAGTTCTTCCCAGTCAGGCATTGGGTAAACGAGGAGACAGTGATCCTTATCGACAGTGACGATGATCTGGCCATCACAACGGGTAGCAAGCCGCTCCCGATACCGGGTCGGCATTGCCATACGCCCCTTGGCGTCCAACGTGACTTTGGTGGCTCCTCGAAACACAACTTTCTGAGATGGCGGCCGATTTCGCTTTCTAAGGCGCGATATACGGGCCGGCTGCCCCTCTCCTCCCACTTTTATCCACTTTTCAACACTATAGGTGGCGGTCCTTGTGACCGTCAACCAAGCCTTACAATTAACTGTTGTTCTACAGTGACTTAGGGGCGTTTTGGTGGCCCAAAAAGGGCGAATTGTGGCAGGGATCGCGCGAATAAAATCAGTTGCTTACAGATACTTCTTCGACAAGCCCTCAAAAGCGGGTCGGGAAACGGCGACAGGCGGGAGTTCGGGGCCAAAATTCGGACGTTCCGCGCAGCTCGCGCCAGACTTCCGATAACACACTGATTCTATTCAACAAAAAAAGGGACAGTCACCTTTTCAGCCACTTAAAAGGTGACTGTCACTATTTGCGAAAGGTGACTGTCACTATTGGGGGAGGGTGAGAAAGCCGGAGCCGGCAATAAGCCGGGTTCTGTCATCGACAACCATTCATCTGGGATAGCCGTCACCGGCTACCTCTAGCAACCTACCCGGGAGTCCGTTCGGAACCGACGGCGGGCCGAAGCCCTACTCCCCTATTTGGTCTTGCTCCGGGCGGGGTTTACCGTGCCGCGAGCTGTTACCAGTCGCGCGGTGCGCTCTTACCGCACCTTTTCACCCTTACCAGCCTGAGCTGGCGGTATATTTTCTGTGGCACTTTCCATGGACTCACGCCCCCCAGGCGTTACCTGGCGCCCTGTCCGAAGGAGCCCGGACTTTCCTCCGTAGTCTTCCTACAGCGATTGTCTGGCCAACTCCGGCTTTCTCGGCGGCGATTGTACATGAATAACGTGGCGCAAACGACTTGACAACTTAATTGTCAATATTGATAATGACAATTAAGTTGTCATTATCAAGGTGCGGCATGAACATTGGGCAAGATGCTTACAAAGTAACCTGGCTGGTGCGGCGGTTGTTCAGGGCCATGGCCGAATCGGCAGATAGCTACCTCGGTAACAACGGGCTGACTGCAGCAGACAGGGCCGTCATGGAGTTCCTCTACCCGGACACCAGGCTCACGGTCCCCGACATCGCACGCCGATACCAGGTGTCGCGGCAACACGTCCAGGTCACGGTCAATCGGCTGCTGGACACTGAGCTGCTTATCAATGTGGAGAACCCGCGCCACAAACGCTCGTCACTGCTGCGACTGACCCAACAAGGTCGAGAACTGTTCGCGAGCATTCGGCGTCATGAGGGCGCACTGCTCGACGATATCTTCGCAGGATTGAAGCCCGAAGAGGTTGCAGTCACGAGACGGACGCTCGAGACATTACTCGGTCATTTTCTGGAGACACATCATGACTAGACAAGATCAGGCATGCCCTCGCATGCTGAGCTACCGGCCGCCCAGAATCGCCATGAGCTTGTTGCTTGTAGCAAGCGTTTTCGAACTGTCGCTGCCCGCTCCATCAACACCACTGCCCGCCGTGCCGTTTGGCGGCGGACTGCTCGCCGTGCTGGGCTGCAGCCTCATGTTACGCGCCTGGTGGCTGTTTCGAACCCGCGAAACCGCGATCTGCCCGACAGCAATCACCACGACGCTCATTACCGATGACGTTTATCGACTTAGTAGAAATCCGATGTATCTTGGCATCGTGCTGATACTGCTGGGGCCCGCCGTCGCCGTTGGCGGCCTGGCGTACTACATCGCTGCGTTCACATTCTGGCTGATTATTGATTTCGTCTTCTGTCCGTTCGAAGAAGCAAAGCTGGAGCGCGATTTTCCGCTCGCATTCGAACTGTACAAGGGGCGCGTCAGGCGCTGGTTATGAGGATGAATCTGCCTTTAGTTCGAGGATTCGCTCGTACAAAGCGTTCTTCTTCTCACCCGTGATATTCGCCGCGACCCTCGCGGCATCTTTCGCGGACAGGCAACCTGAGAGTTCGGTGAGCAGACGATCACTGTCAATCGTTGCCGCCACCGCCGCGGCGACGCCTGACACGACGATAACGAACTCACCTTTGCTCACGATGTCGCCGTCATCAATCCTGCGCTGCAATTCACCCAGGCTTTCCTGAACGCACTCTTCGTGCATTTTGGTCAATTCGCGACCGATGAACGCCGGCCTGTCGGCACCAAAAATGTCGACCATATCCGCCAGACACGCGGCTATGCGGTGTACCGATTCGTAGATCACCATCGTGCGCTCTTCACCTGCCAGAGCTCGCAGCCAATCTCGTCGTGCGGCTCGTTTGGACGGCGCAAAACCTTCAAAGCAGAAACGGTCGGTGGGCAGGCCCGCCGCTGAAAGCGCCGTGGTTACGGCGCTGGCCCCGGGTATCGGCACGATAGTGATGTCATGCTCATGCACCGCCCTGACAAGCCGAAAGCCGGGGTCACTGACAAGTGGCGTACCGGCATCGCTAACCAGCGCCACATCCTTGCCATCTTTGAGTGATTCAATAATGCCGTGTACCGCGCGCTCCTCGTTGTGATCGTGCAGCGCTATTAGTGTCGGTTTTGCACCAATTGTGAATAGCAATCGCTTGGTGTGCCGGGTATCCTCAGCTGCAACGAGATCCACCGAAGCGAGCGTCTGGCTTGCTCGCGGTGTCAGATCTTCAAGGTTGCCAATCGGCGTTGCTACTACAAACAGTGTGCCGCTCATCGGGCCAGGAATCCGTATCCGGTTTAGACAATATGATTACTTCGCTCAGACATCCTGCATGTGAACGACGCTCTCTAGCAAGCATCGTGATTATTTTCGCCAGCTTGCTTGTCCTCGGCGGCTGCGAAACTTCGGATGGTCTATCCGTGGGCGGGTCGAACGAGAATCGCGCTGAGCGCATGGCGCGCAATGGCGATCACGCTCTGGCCGCAAGCGCCTACATGGGTCTTGCCGTGGACGCGATGGGTAGCGAACGCGACCGCTATACCTTGCTCGCGGTGGAGCAGTATCTGGACGCCGGTGACGAAACGCGCGCGAGCAGTGCATTAGGCGGTGTTGCCCGTCCGTCAGGTGGCGACCTGTTGCCACTCTGGACGACGAACGAGGCTGCCCTGCATCTCTACCGTGGCAATGCGGACGCGGCACTGAACCTGCTCGAGCCGTTAAGTCGACAGCCTTTGCAACGACGTGATCGACTGCGTGCAGAAGCCCTGCGCGCCGATGCCTGGATACAGAAGCAGGATCCCATGCGCGCTGTCGAACTAATGACGCAGCGCGAAACCTGGGTCACCGATCGTCGCGGAATTGAGGACAATCGCTCGCGGCTGTGGCAGGGGTTGCTGGTCAGTCGCCCGCAGGTATTGAGGTCGGCAGCCGAACAGAGTCTGGACCCACTCGTTCGTGGCTGGCTGACGATTGGCTCGCTCGCCGCATCGACAGGCCAGCAAGGCGTGGGCTGGAATAACGGCGTAGTGCGCTGGCGCACTGAAAACCCGGACCATCCAGCCAACATGATCCTCGGCGATCTCGAATTGCCCGAACACCTGTTACTCGACTATCCACGCCAAATAGCATTGCTTTTGCCATTGTCGGGAGGCAACGCGTCGCTGGGCCGCACGATTCAAAACGGTTTTCTTGGCGCCTATTTTGCAACGGCATCCGGTCTCGACGACCGCCAGTCGATTCGAATTTATGATGTGCTTGCCGAAGGGGGCGCGAGCGCCGCATACGCCAGTGCGATCGCCGACGGCGCAGAATTTGTTGTTGGGCCCCTGCTCAAATCGAATGTGACGGAACTGGCTAACGATATCCTGGTGCCCGTTCCTGTCCTGACCCTGAATAATTTGCCGGACGATACGCTGGCACCGCCAGGCCTGTATCAGTTCAGCCTGGCACCCGAAGACGAGGCTATGTCCGCCGCGCAACGCGCGCTCAGTGATGGTTATGGGCGAGGCGTCGCGCTGGTACCGAACAACGCCTGGGGTCGTCGCCTGCTCACGAGTTTCACGACCGAATTCGAAGGACTTGGCGGAACACTGCTCGACTACCGCACCTACACACCAGGCAAACAGGACTTCTCGAACGAAATCGAAAACCTGATGGGACTGACCGGCAGTGTGAATCGCTACCAGCGTCTGCGCGCAAACATCGGCGGAGCCCTGCAGTTCGACCCGCGCCGCCGCCAGGATACGGAGTTCATCTTCCTCGCGACCGACGCCGCCGCTGGACGCCTGCTCAAGGCACAGCTCAAGTTTCATTACTCGGGTGATATTCCCGTGTACTCAACATCGTCGGTCAATGCGTTCGATGGTCGCTCAAACACCGATCTGAACGGCATAATGTTTGCGGATACACCGTGGACCATTGATCCACAACCCTGGATCGAGCAACTGCCCGCCCAGTTCGCTGAGCACTGGCCGGAAGAAAGGCGCCGCACCCGTTTGCACGCCATGGGCTATGACGCATACAACCTGATTGCCTCACTCTATGCCGCGCGTGGCGGCAACATGGATGAGCTCGATGGAGCGACTGGGACGCTGTTCCTCGACGCGAATGGCCGTATCCATCGGCGGCTTGCGTGGGCTCAGTTCCAGCGCGGCGAAGCGGTCGCCTTGCCCAGGCAGGAAAACATCGGCGGCCCAATCCAGGATGTCAGCGAGGACGGCCAGATCGTCGCCCCTGATGCCGCAGACGACTCCCCGTGGGACGCGGGCCTACAGGAGCTTTAGGCGACCGCGCCGAAGAGCAGGCCTTTCGTTATCTAATCGACAGGGGACTGCGGCCGGTCGCTAGAAACTTCCACAGTCGTGGCGGCGAAATCGACCTGATCATGCTCGACGACCTTTGCCTTGTGTTTGTCGAGGTCCGCTACCGACGGTCCACGAGCTTCACGAAGCCCGGGCCAACGGTTGATTATCGCAAGCAGCGAAAAATCGTCCGGACGGCGGCACTTTTTAGCGTCCGGAATCGAGCCTATGCAAATCACGTGATGCGGTTTGACGTTGTCGCAATAACCGGCGAGGACCGCTCGGACATCCAGTGGATCCGCGACGCATTCCGACCGAATGACTCTGTGCTCTAAGCCCTGTTAAACTTCGGGTGGTCCACTCACCCGGAGATATCATGGATCCACTGACCCGAGTTCGCGATCACTTTGCTGAAAGTATTGCGACCAAACAGACGTCGGCTGAGGTGCTTGCAGAGAGTATCGCAGCAGCTGGGCGTGTAATGAGCGACGCCCTGCTCTCGGATGGCAAGATCCTGAGCTGCGGTAACGGCGGGTCGGCTGCCGATGCGCAACACTTTTCTTCGGAATTGCTGAATCGTTTCGAGATGGAGCGCCCGGGTCTGCCGGCCATGGCGCTGACCACGGACGCATCGACGGTAACATCGATCAGCAACGACTACTCCTATGAGGAGATCTTTTCCAAGCAGGTTCGCGCACTCGGCAAACCGCAGGACGTTCTGCTGGGCATATCCACATCCGGCAATTCCGAAAATGTGATCCGCGCTATCGCTGCGGCCCATGAGCGCGGCATGAAGGTTGTTGCATTTTCGGGTCGCGACGGTGGACGCATGGCGGACATATTTGTCGAAGGTGATGTAGAGATACGTGTTCCGGCCACGCGCACAGCACGCATTCAGGAGGTTCACCTGTTAGTGATTCACTGCCTGTGCGATTTGATCGACACCACGCTGCTGGGCTCGGGCTCCTAAGCAGCATCTGCGGAAGCAGTATGGGCGGCGAACATGTGGGCCTGAAGGCCCTCCTACTTGACGATAGTCAGGTGCGGATGCGAGCGCGTCTCTTCAATTTCCTTATGCAGCTCGGGCGGTTCCAGCTGATCCGTGTCGTGCGAGAAGATCATGCCCTGCCCGGTCTCGCGCGCGTAAATACCCAGCACGGATCGAATGGGAGCCCAGACGTCGAAGGGCACCCCACCGAAGCGCGCGCGAAAGCTCACAGCATCGTTGGTCAGCTTAAGATTGTGCGCCGCTGTTTCGCTGATATTGAGGATGATCTTGCCATCCTTGATATGTTCCTGAGGCACAGCAACGCCATCGAAAGAGGTGTCGACGACAATATGTGGGGTGTGCCCATTGTCATTCATCCACTCGTGCATGGCACGAATCAAATAGGGACGTTTTGAGCGGCTGGGATTAGTCATCAGCCCTAGCTTACCATCGGTTTTTGCGGGCTGCGCGGGACCTAACATAACACCGCCAAATCTAACCTCTACAGCCGCATTTCCTGTTCCAGTTCAGTCAGGCTCTGCTGGAAAGAGCGACGGGCAAACACGCGGGTCATATAAGCGTCAATCGCCTCGGACTCAGGGCCAAGATCGACCCCGTACCGCGGCAGGCGCCACAACAGCGGTGCGATCGTGCAGTCCACGAGCGAGAACTCCTCGCTCAGGAAGAATGGCCGCGCGCCGAACAACTCGGCGCTTTGCAGGATACTCTCACGTAGCAGCTTGCGCGCCTTGCTGCCCAGCTTGCCATCGTTACTGTTCTCTGCCTCTTCGGCAATCGAGTACCAGTCGGTTTCGATCCGGAACAACGCCAGTCGAAACTGCGCGCGCGTGACCGGGTCAACCGGCATCAACGGCGGATGCGGGAAACGCTCGTCGAGATACTCGATTATAACGCGCGAGTCGTACAACGTGAGATCACGATCAACCAGCGTCGGTACGCTGTGGTAAGGATTGAGATCCATAAGGTCCTCGGGCAAATTGGGCCCGGGGACATTGGCGATTTCAATATTAATGTTCTTCTCGGCCAATACGAGGCGTGTCCGGTGACTGTGAATATCAGTCGGCCGGGAGAAAAGCGTCATTACGGAACGTCTGTTCGCTACTACCGCCATTATTTAACATCCTTCCAGATGGCTTTCTTGAGTTGTGCCGCAAGGATGTAGAAGAAGATCAGGAACATGAGTACCCAGACTCCCAGCTTGCGGCGATCGGAGCGAATCGGCTCTGCGATGTAGGCCAGAAAATTCACCGTGTCACGCACAAATTCGTCGTAGGCTCCCGCATCCATGCTGCCAGCACTAAGCTGCTCGAAATTTGCAAAGGTCTTTTTTACGGAGCCGTCTTCGTTTTCATGCGTCTCAAATATGGCTGTCTGGTAGCCCTGCAACTCCCACAATACATGCGGCATGCTTGTACCGGACAAGACGATATTGTCGACGCCGGTCGGGCTGCCCTCTGCAATGTAAAAGCCTTTCAGAAAGTTATAGACGTAGTCTGCGCCCTTGGCGCGGGCCATGAGCGACAGGTCGGGCGGTGCCTTGCCATACCAGACTGCTGCGTCCTCAGACGGCATCGCCGCCTGAATCGTCTCGAACGTCTTTTCGGCATTGAACATCAGGTTGTCGATGAGCTGCTCTTCAGACAGATCCAGGGCCTTGCCGATGGTATTGAAACGGACGTACTTGGCTGAGTGACAACCCGAACAGTAATTCATGAAATTACGTGCGCCGCGCCGCAGCGATGCCGCGTTGTCCTGCTCCAGATTGGCCGGTTCCAGGTGCACTGCACCACCTGCGGCCAATGCCTGCGGCGCAACAAAGAACGCAGCGAGCGCGAGCACACCGGCAATCCTCATAGATTTAATCATGGTAGACCACCCTGTCCGGTTCCGGCTTCGTCTTGTCCATAGCCGTATAGAACGGCATAAGCAGGAAGAACGCGAAGTAGAGCACTGAGAAAACACGCGCGAGCATGACGTACAACGGAGTAGCAGCCTGCAGGCCAAGCCAGCCGAGCATGACGAATGTGATGACGAAGACGGTCAATGCTGTCTTGTACATCCAGCCGCGGTAGCGAATTGAACGCACGCGGCAACGATCAAGCCACGGCAGAAACACCGGCAATACCACCGCCATTGCGAACAGTATGAAGCCCCAGAGCTTGTCCGGAACCGCGCGCAGAATCGCGTAGTACGGCGTGTAGTACCAGACCGGCGCGATGTGCTCCGGCGTCGCCGTCATATTCGCAGGTTCGAAGTTCGCATGCTCAAGGAACATGCCACCCATATCCGGCGCAAAGAAGACGACGGCTGAGAAGATCATCAGGAAGACGATAATGCCGACGAGATCCTTGGACGTGTGGTATGGATGGAATGCGACACCATCCAGCGGCTTGCCACTCTCGTCCTTGTGTTTCTTGATATCGATACCGTCAGGATTATTCGAGCCAACTTCATGCAGCGCCACGATATGGACAAAAATGAGGCCAATCAGCGCCAGCGGTAACACGATGACGTGCAGCGCGAAAAAGCGATTCAGCGTGATATCGGAAATCGAGTAGTCACCGCGGATAATCTCGACGAGCGCGTCACCAACCACCGGGATTGCACCAAACAGCGAGATGATCACCTGCGCGCCCCAGTAGGACATCTGTCCCCACGGCAACAGGTAGCCCGCGAAGCCTTCAGCCATAAGCACGAAGAAGATCAGCATGCCGATCAGCCAGATCAGCTCGCGCGGCTTCTTATAGGAGCCGTAGAGCATGGCGCGGAACATGTGCAGGTAAACGACGATAAAGAAGAATGACGCGCCGGTCGAATGCATGTAACGAATGAGCCAGCCCCACTCGACGTCGCGCATGATGTACTCAACCGAGGCAAATGCTTCTGCTGCCGCCGGCTTGTAGTTCATCGTAAGGAAAATACCGGTAACCAGCTGGATGACGAGGACGACCATCGCCAGCACGCCGAATACAAACCACCAGTTGAAGTTCTTGGACGCGTAATACTCGGTGACGTGATACTTCAGAGTAGACGTCAACGGGAAGCGATCATCGATCCATTTGATCAGGCCGCCTTGCGGCTTGCCTACTTCTGCTTCGATTCTGGACATTTATGCTGCTCCCGTGTCCTGACCGATGAGAATCAGGTCGTCCCTGACAAATCGGTGCGGCGGAACCCGCAGGTTAGTTGGCGCCGGGACACCCTTGAATACGCGTCCCGCGAGATCAAATTTCGAGCCGTGGCAGGGACAAAAAAAGCCCCCTCCCCACCCTTCAGCCGGCCGTACTTCGAAATCCTCGAGCGGTGCACAACCCAGATGCGTGCATGAGCCCTCGACGACGAGGTATTCGGGTCTGACAGAACGCGTGTCGTTGGCAGCGTAGTCTGGCTGCTGCTCCAGGACTTCAGAATCCGGGTCACGAAGCTCGTCCACAACAGTCGCCAGGTTGGCGAGCATCTCTTCGGTACGACGCAAAACAAATACGAGCCGGCCGCGCCATAGTACGCGCACCAATTCGCCAGGCTGCATTGAACCCAGTGGCACCTCAACCGGAGCACCGAGCGCCTGGGCGCGGGCACTGGGTTTCAGTGACGAGAGAAACGGAATTGCCACCATACCGGCGCCAATGGCTCCGGTTGCTAAGGTTGCAACGGTCAGAAAATGACGCCTGTTGCGATCAAGGTCGTCTTCGGTCATCAGGCACTCCTATAAACCGCTCTATGCGGCGGCCCCTTAATTCAGCGCTTTTTTGCTTTGTATCGAAATTGGTAGATTTGCAGCAAACCCGGTTTGCCGTCAGGATGACGGATACTCCGGACCTAGGTTCGGAACTACGACGCATTATACACTTGGCTAATCGAAGTTGGCTAGGTGCTAACAAAGGACATTTGAGAGTTTCCAGGACTTCGCTTGGTCAATTTTAAGTCAGCTTTTGTCTTTGTTTTGCAGTCGATTGTCGTCGGATTGGCAGTCGCCTTTCTCGTCGTGCTCGTGCGCCCGGACCTGATGCCGGGTCTCGGCGCAGAAAATTCCGGACCCGCGAGCTACGCCGACGCGGTAAGCCTGAGCGCGCCATCGGTCGCCAATATCTACACCAAGCGCCTCATCCAGGAAAACGGCACCACCGCCGCACGACCCCGATTTCGGGTCGATACGGCCTTCGCGTCTGCGGTAATCATCGACGAAGACGGGTATCTGGTCACGAATTACCATGTCTTCCAGGATGAACCGACCGAAATCCGCGTGCAGTTCAGCGATGGCCGCATTGCCGAACCGGTAATCGTCGGACTGGACGCAGAGACCGATCTCGCCCTTCTCAAAGTTAACCTGCCCGATCTCCAGCCGGTCAAGCTCGCAAGATCTGACGAGCTGCGAATTGGTGACGTGGTATTGGCCATAGGCAACCCATACGGGCTATCGACCTCCGTGACCCAGGGTATCGTCAGCGCCACCGGTCGCAATCTCTACCAGCTGGTGACTTTCGCGAACTTCATCCAGACCGACGCGGCAATTAATGCCGGCAATTCCGGTGGTGCTCTCATCAACAGCCTCGGCGAGCTCGTCGGCATCAACGCGGCCGTCCTGGCGCAGGACACCGGAACCGAAGGCATCGGTTTCGCAATTCCAGTCGATCTCGTGCGCGGTGTGGTTGAACAGATCAAGCTCAACGGCCGCGTGATTCGGGGCTATATGGGACTGCTGCCGGACGACCTGACAGACGCCGAACGACTCGCGTTAGGGATCGAGAACCGCACCGGGATCATGCTCATGGAAGTCTATGAGGACGGGCCGGCGGCCGCTGCCAATTTGCGCGCCGGCGACATCATCCTCGAAATAAATGGCGAGCCCGTCTACTCCCAGCACCAGGCGTTACTGATTTCCGCCAGCACGGCACCGGGCGACTCGGTCGACGTACTCGGTATTCGCGACAATGTCAGATTCCGGACAACAATTACGGCGGGAGAACGTCCGCAGGGGCTATACGACTCGCCTGATTGAGGCACCAAGCTGCCGCAGCTTCTCTTCAATGCGTTCGTAGCCGCGATCGACATGGTAGATCCTGTCGACAATGGTCTCGCCCGCAGCGGCCAGACCGGCCAGTACCAGTCCCGCTGACGCACGCAGGTCCGTCGCCATTACAGGTGCTGCCGTGAGCCTGTCGACTCCCGTGCAAATCGCCGTATGCCCTTCGAGCTGAATATCCGCTCCCATGCGCTGCATCTCGAGCACATGTTGAAAACGATTCTCGAAAATGGTCTCCGTAATCGTGCCCACACCTTCGGCCACCGCATTCATGGCGCAGAACTGCGCCTGCATGTCCGTCGGGAATGCTGGATACGGGGCCGTCCTTATATCGATCGCCTGCGGCCGCTTGCCCTGCATATCAATCTCAATCCAGTCGTCCCCGGTCTCAATTTTTGCACCAGCCTCGGACAATTTGATCAGGACCGCCTCAAGTGTTGCCGGGGCCGTGTTAACTGCGCGAATATGGCCACCCGTCATGGCTGCCGCGACGAGGTAGGTGCCGGTCTCGATTCGATCCGGCAGGACCGGATATGTCGTGCCGCCGAGTCGATCGACGCCCTGCACGACGATCGTGCTGCTTCCCGCCCCGTCGATCTTTGCTCCCATGCCGATCAGGAAATTGGCGAGATCCGTCACTTCGGGTTCCCGTGCCGCATTCTCCAGCACAGTTTCACCATCAGCGAGCACCGCAGCCATGAGCAGGTTTTCGGTGCCGGTGACGGTGACGGTATCGAATACAATCTGCGCGCCCTTGAGTCGGTCTGCGCGCGCCTTGATAAAGCCTTTTTCAACGACGACATCCGCACCCATCGCCTGCAGTCCCGCGACGTGAAGATTTACGGGGCGGGCTCCGATCGCGCAGCCACCTGGCAGCGACACGTCGGCCTTGCCGAATCTCGCGACCAGCGGACCCAGCACGAGTATGGATGCGCGCATCGTCTTAACGAGTTCATAAGGTGCCTGCGGGCTATCGACATTACTTGCGTCAATCTCTACCCCCGCCTTGTCATCGACCGTCACCTGCACGCCCATCATCTGCAGGAGGGACAGCATGGTCGTGACATCCTTGAGGTGCGGCACATTGCTGATCGTGACGGCTTCCGCAGCCAGCAGAGTGCCGGCAAGGATTGGCAGGGCAGCATTCTTGGCGCCAGAAATGGTTACCGTGCCGGACAACCGGGTGCCGCCCGTAATTGACAGTTTGTCCATCCCTCAGTCCTCGCCGCCCGCAGCCCGCCATTCATCCGGTGTCAGAGCCTTGATCGACAGCGCATGAATCTCGTTGCCCACGAGCGAACCCAGGCACTTGTAGACCAACTGGTGGCGCGCCAACGGGCGTATGCCCGTAAACTCCTCCGCCACAACGAGGGCCTCGAAGTGCGTGTTATCGCCACTCATGACCTTCACGAGGGCACCGTCGAATCCGGTTTCTATAAGCTTTTCAATTTCAGAAGGGTTCATACGAGGCAGGTCCAGGTAGTTCCAACGGCGCGCAGTGTACCCTTATTTTAGCGGGGTCCCAACGATGAACGCTGTTTTGTGTATCATATCCGGCCCTTCGGCCAACTAACGTCTATGCTCGCCAACATTACCTTTGTAGTCGCAGGCCTGATACTTCTTATTTGGGGTGCGGATCGCTTCGTCCATGGCGCGGCGGCTGCTGCCCGCAATCTTGGCGTAGCGCCGCTGCTGATCGGTCTTACCGTGGTCGCGCTGGCGACCTCTGCGCCGGAGATCCTGGTTTCAGTGGTCGCGGCCCTCGACGACCAGCCAGGGCTCGCATACGGCAATGCCATCGGCTCGAATATCGTCAATATCGGCCTCGTGCTGGGCGTGACAGCGATGATCCGGCCGATCAAGCTTGAATCCGCCACCCTGCGGCGCGAGATGCCGGCCTTGTTGGCCGTCAGCCTGTTGACCGTATCGCTGTTCCTCGACCAGTTCCTTAGCCAAATCGATGGCGTCGTTATGCTCACAGGCCTCGTCATTGTCATGATCTGGCTCGCGCGACTCGGCATGCGGTCGGCGGCCAACGACCCGATCAAGATCGACTACGAGGCAGAGATCCCCAGTGATGTCAGTATGCCGATGGCCATCATCTGGCTGGCCATCGGTCTCGCCATATTGCTGGTCGGCGCCCAGATGCTGGAGTACGGGGCTGTGGAGATTGCCGAGGCCCTTGGCGTATCCGAGGTGGTTATCGGCGTAACGATCGTCGCCTTCGGTACCAGCCTGCCCGAACTTGCGGTTTCTCTGGCCAGCGCACTAAAGGGCGAGTACGGCCTTGCGATCGGCAATATCGTCGGCTCAAATATCTTCAACCTGCTTGCCGTCATCGGTGTCGCAGCGACCATTGCGCCGTCCGCTCTGGCACCTTCGGTTCTAAGCCTGCACATTTTTGTCATGGTTGGTTTCACGCTGCTGTTGTTCGCGATGACCTACGACTACGACGGTAAAGCCGAACTTTCGCGGCTTGAAGGTGTCGGGCTGTTCATCGCCTACGTGGCCTACAACAGCTACGTGATCGCGCAGAACATTTAGAGCCGGCCTCGGTTAGAATAAGGCGATTCCATATCGGTTGAGGGTAAGAGTTGCCTGACACGCTGACAAAGGACGAGTTGCTCGCGCTGGCTGCCAACGTTCTCGACATTGAAGCGCGCGCCGTGGAAGCCCTGAAAGCCCGCCTCGACGACAGCTTCGTCGCTGCCTGCGATCTCTGCATGGGCACTCCGGGCCGCATCGTCGTGACTGGAATGGGCAAATCCGGGCATGTGAGTAACAAGATTGCGGCAACGCTCGCGTCGACCGGTACGCCCGCCTTTTTCATGCACCCGGCCGAAGCCAGTCATGGCGACCTCGGCATGATTACCAGCCAGGACCTGCTCCTGGCCATTTCCTATTCGGGCGAAACAGCCGAAGTTGTGACAATCCTGCCGGTGGTGAAGCGCATGGGCGCAAGACTGGTATCGATGACCGGCAACCCGAAATCAACCATGGCGCAGGCCGCGGACGTGCATCTCGACATCAGCGTCGAGGAAGAAGCATGCCCCCTCAAGCTTGCTCCGACCGCCAGCACTACAGCGACACTGGCCATGGGCGATGCACTGGCCGTTGCCCTGCTCGAAAAACGCGGATTTACGGCCGAAGACTTTGCACGCTCCCACCCAAGCGGCAGCCTCGGCAAACGCCTGCTGCTCCGGGTCTCCGACATCATGCGGACCGGTGATCGCATACCAGCGGTCAGTGCCGGCGTGACGCTGCGCGACGCCCTGCTTGAAATGACCGACAAGGGGCTCGGTATGACCGCCGTCATTGACGACCAGAACACTATTCTGGGCATTTACACGGACGGCGACCTGCGCCGCACACTCGACGCCGGATCGGATATTCGCACCACCACGATTCGCGAGGTCATGCATCCCAACTGCAAGACCACATCGGCTGACGTCCTCGCGGCTGAAGCACTGCACCTTCTGGAAGAAAACAAGATCACGTCACTGCTGGTAGCTGACGCCGATGGCAAGCTCGTTGGGGCGCTGAATATCCACGACCTGTTCCGAGAGGGCCTGATGTGAGCAGCGGCCTCAACAACCTGCACAAGATTCGGCTCATCGCGTTTGATGTTGACGGCGTGTTTACCGATGGTCGCTTCTACTTGTCCGACGATGGCGTCGAGACCAAGGCTTTTCACACGCAGGATGGCTATGGCGTGCGCCGCCTGATGACGGCGGGCATTGCCGTCGGCGTCATCAGTGGACGTAATTCGGCGGCCGTTGAGAAGCGCATGGCCGAGCTCGGCGTCCAGCATGTGATCCTTGGTTGTAAGGACAAGGTCGCGGCCATGGACGAAATGGCCAGCGCGTTGAATATTTCCATCACCGATTGCGCCTACGTCGGCGACGACCTTCCGGATCTGCCTCTGCTGGAGCATGTCGGCTTCTCGGTCGCCGTTGCGAATGCCGTGCCGGTCTTGCAGGAGCACTGCGACTACGTCACAACAAGAGCGGGGGGCTTCGGCGCGGTCCGCGAGATCTGCGACTTGCTGGTCGCTGCTGCAGACCGCGATAGCTGATGAGCCCGCGTGCAATTACTGTACTTGTCATCCTGACCGCCGCGGCACTCGCCAGCTGGTACCTGGCCCGCAACAACCGCCCGGCCGAAGCCGATGAACGTCCGTATGACACGACCCATCGCGGCTATTATCTGAAATCGGCCCGCATCCTGGGTACCGGAGAAGACGGCAGTCTGTTGTACGAAATCGACGCGGCCTATGCGGAGCAGGAGGCGAAGGACAGAATTGAATTCACCGAAGTGCGAATTCGTTATTCTCCGCAATCCGATGTGCCGTGGGTCGTGCACGCGGATAAGGCAACGTTGCGCGAGGGCAGCCCGCGCATCGCGCTCCGCGGACATGTACGTGCGCTGGGCAATAGCGGCGACGATGAGACCGAGATCCGCACCCAGTACCTGGAACTTGACCCCGAGCGCTTCGTTGCAGAGACCGACGAACGCGTGCAAATCCGTATCGGCGCACGCAGCCTTACCGCCACGGGCATGCTAGCATCACTAAACGAGAACAAAGTCGAACTGAAATCCAACGTCCGAGGCAAGATTGCTCCCTAGGATGAACACCCAAAGAAGCAAAACTCCCTTCTGGCTGTGCGCCGTTGCACTGCTCGCAACGCCGTTGTTGACGGCTGCACAGGTCAACGATCTCGACATGCGTCTGCCGATGGATATAAATGCCGACAACACCTCGATTGACGGCAAAAACTCGATGATTATCTTCAGCGGCCTGACCCTGACGCAGGGCACCGTAAGCATCCAGGCTGACGAGGGACGTGCGACCCGCATGGAACTCGAAGATGCCTCGTGGAACTTTACCGGCAACGTCGTGATCAAGATCGGCGCCGGTCAAATCGAATGTGATACCGCTGAACTGCTGTTCGATGATTTTCGCCTCAGGCAGGCCATCGTGACTGGAACACCGGCGTTATATGACCTGCAGCGGCCCGGCACCGAGGAGATTACGCATGCCGAAGCCGGCCGACTTAATTATGATGTCGATGCTGGTGTGATCGAATTCTCCGAACAGGCGACCATTACCGAAGGCGGCAACCAGATCTCGTCCCACATGCTCGTGTACAACATCCTCGAACAGCGTATTAACGCCGATTCGACCGGCGCAGACGATGATCGCGTCCGAATTACTTACACGCCAGCCAATGGCATCGGATCGCCGGATGCCGACAGCGACAGCGACAGCGACACGATGGAACCTGAAGACGAGAATCGATGAGTATTCTCAGCGTTCAGGACATCTCCAAGAGCTATAAGCTCCGCAAGGTCGTCAAAGGCCTCTCCCTTGAGATCAAGAGCGGCGAAGTGGTCGGCCTGCTCGGGCCCAACGGGGCCGGCAAGACCACGGCGTTCTATATGATCGTCGGACTGATCGCGGCAGACGGCGGCAGAATTTTCCTGGACGGCAAGGATCTCACTGCCCTGCCGATGCATCGCCGCGCCAAGCTCGGCGTGGGCTATCTGCCCCAGGAAGCTTCGATTTTTCGCAAGCTGACCGTCGAACAGAACATCCTTGCGATTCTTGAAAACAGGGACGACCTTGATCGGGCAGGTCGCGAAAAGGAACTCGAAAACCTGCTTGACGAGCTGCACGTCGGCCATGTGCGCACGGGTCTCGGAATTAGCCTTTCGGGTGGCGAGCGCCGGCGCGTGGAAATTGCCCGGGCACTGGCAGCCGATCCCTTGTTCGTGCTGCTCGACGAGCCGTTCGCTGGCGTTGATCCTATTTCAGTTCTGGATATCCAGCGCATCATCCGGCACCTGTGCGAACGCGGAATCGGGGTGCTGATCACTGACCATAATGTTCGGGAGACCCTGGGAATCTGCGGGCACGCTTATATCCTCAGCGACGGCAGCCTGATTGCGGCCGGATCGCCTGAGTCCATTCTGGAAAATCAGCACGTTCGAGAAGTGTATCTCGGACAGGAGTTCAAGCTCTGAGGCAAACTGCATACAAACGGGCCTTGTGTGCCTGCAATTCGCCCAAAGAGATAGCCTGAGCATGCTTAAACCTTCTCTGCAGCTAAAACTCGGTCAGACACTGACCATGACGCCGCAATTACAGCAGGCCATTCGCTTGCTGCAGCTTCCCGTGCTTGACCTCAATGCCGAGATCCAGGAGGCGCTGGAAGAAAACATCATGCTTGAGATGGAGGATCTTCCGGACGTCCCCAGCACGAGCGCGGATACGACGGCGGAAGTCGAAACCATCAAGGCTGACGAGCTTTGGGAAGCACGCTCAAACGAACGCATCCAGGACGGCGGCTGGAACGGCGAAGGCCGGCCCATTACCGAGTTCGCCGACGAATCCGGTCAATCGCTGCGCGAACACCTGTTGTGGCAGCTCGAAATGGAGCATTTCACGCCGCGGGAAGTTGTGATCGGCGAGGCGATTGTTGATTCGATCAACGACGATGGCTACCTGGAAGTCGATATCGAGGAAATTCTCGACAGCCTTGACGAGGAACCGCCCGCCACCGAGCGCGAGGTGGAGAAAACCCTGGTCAAGATCCAGCGCCTCGACCCGGTTGGGGTGGGCGCACGCAACCTGTCCGAGTCTATCGTCCTGCAGCTCAGCCAGCTTGACTGGGAAACACCTGGCCTGCAGCTCGCAATCGAAATCGCGGGCGCTCATCTCGACCTCGTGGCAACACGCGATTACGGCGAACTGCGACGCGGCCTCCGCACCAGCGAAGACGACCTGCATGACGCGCTCGCACTGATTCGTGGCTGCAATCCGAGACCCGGAACAGCGGTTAGCCCGGCAGCGGCCGAATACGTTATTCCGGATGTCTTCGTACGCAAGATCGACGACCACTGGCAGGTCGAAATCAGCCCAACCGGCGTACCGCGCCTGTCAGTCAATCAGCAATACGCGAAGCTGCTGCGCGGCAGCGGCGAGCACGCGGTGTTGAAGTCGCAGCTGCAGGAGGCCCGCTGGCTGATCCGCAGCCTTGAAATTCGCAATGAGACGCTGCTAAAGGTCGCGACCAGCATTGTCACGCGCCAGACCGATTTTCTCGAGCATGGCGACGAGGCCATGAAACCCATGGTGCTGCGCGATATCGCGGACGAGATCGGCATGCACGAGTCAACGATTTCACGTGTAACCACTAACAAGTACATGCACACGCCCCGTGGCGTCCTTGAATTCAAGTATTTCTTCTCGTCGCACCTGTCGTCCGCGAGCGGCGAAGACCAGTCCTCGACCTCGGTTCGCGCGAAAATTCGCAAACTGATAGGTAATGAGAACCCGGCCAAACCGCTTAGTGACAGCAAGATCACGAACTTACTGAAAGATGAGGGTATTTCGGTTGCGAGAAGGACGGTCGCGAAGTACCGTGAAGCTATGAACATTCCGTCGTCAAGCGAACGCAGGGTTCGCGAGGCTCGGTAAAACCCTAGGTAAGAAACACTACATGAAGGAGGACCCCCGGACTGTTATCCTGAACCCGCAGGCAAATCAAGAACATGGGAGATCATTATGCAATTGAATGTTTCAGGCCATCATGTCGAGGTAACTGAATCAATGAGAGAGTATGTCGGTGCAAAGGTCCACAAGATTGGCCGACATTTTGACATCGTGTCTGACGTCCAATGTATCCTGACCGTCGAGAAGCTGCGGCACAAAGCCGAAGCCACCGCCAGCGTCAACGGCGGCACTATCTACTGCGATCATATCGAAGAAGATATGTATGCCGCGATCGACGGACTGGTTGACAAGCTCGAACGGCGAGTGCGCAAGTACAAGGAAAAACTTGTCGATCACCACGCAAGAGATAAACATAAAGAACGTTACGCCTGATCAGGCAATCCCCGGCGCGGTCCAGGCGGGCCGCGCCGGTCGATCCCAGGTAAACCCCAATTCCTATGGCCCTTCAAGAAATCATCAAGTCCGATGGCGTGCTGTGCAACGCAACGGCGCGCAGCAAGAAGCATTGCCTCGAAATATTGAGCGAGCTGCTGGTTCGCAACATTCCGGATGTCGCCAGCGATGATATTTTTGAATGCCTGATCGGACGCGAGCGGCTCGGCTGCACGGGCCTCGACAAAGGTGCCGCGTTTCCACACTGCCGGATAAAGGGCATTGATCAGAGCGTTGCCGTTCTCATCAAATTGTCGGAACCGATCGATTTCGATTCACCCGACGGTGAGCCCGTCGACCTCGTCGTCGGCATGATCGTTCCAGAAGACGTTAATGACCAGCATCGCGGAGATGTAGAACTGATCGCGCAGTTGCTGGCTGATGCGGGACTGCGTGCCAGGCTGCGCGAGATGAACAGCAGCAGCGACCTTTACAACACCCTGATCAACAGCGCGGAAATGACATGCCAGGCGAACTGCGCCTGATCATTGTCAGCGGGCTGTCCGGATCGGGCAAGTCCGTTGCCCTCCATGTCCTCGAAGATCTCGGTTACTACTGCATAGACAATCTGCCAGCGGGACTTCTGCTCGCGGCGGTCGAGGAGGTACGGCGATACGGCGGCAATTCGCCGCGGCACCTGGCGGTGGGGCTCGATGCCAGAAACCGCGCGGAAAACCTCGATGCATTGCCAGACCTGCTGCATGAACTGCGTGAGCAGAATGTCAGCACCGACATCATATTCCTGCACGCCACGGATGAGATTCTGTTAAAGCGCTACGGTGAATCGCGACGCCGCCATCCCCTGGCCGACAAGAGCACACAGTTGCGCACAGCCATCGAGGCTGAACGCGCCGTGTTATCCAATATGCAGCTGTCGGCCGACCTGATTATCGATACGTCGCAATCCAGCATCTACGAGCTGGCCGACATCATTCGGTCACGCATCGATCGGCGCGAGTCGGAATCATTATCGATACTCATCGAAAGCTTTGGCTTCAAGTACGGCATCCCTGCCGACGCGGACTTCGTGTTCGACGTGCGCAGCTTGCCGAACCCATACTGGACGGTGAAGCTGCGCGGCCACACGGGCCTCGACGATGAGGTGCAGCAGTTTCTCGACGGGCAGGAAACGTTCGTCGAAATGTTCGAAGATATTTTACGGTTTCTGCGCCGCTGGGTACCGCATTACGAAAGCGCCAAGCGCGGCTATCTTACCGTCGCAATCGGCTGCACGGGAGGCCAGCACCGATCGGTCTACATGACCGAAAAGCTCGCTGCGGCTTTGCGGGAATACCATGAGCCGATTCTGACCCGCCATAACGGTCTGCCCGAGCATCGTCTCCACCCAGAGTAAGCTGCTAAACTCCGCGCCCATGGAAGCGAGAGAACACACTAAAGCCAACGTCGAACTTATCAGGGAGAAGCTTGACAGTGGCCGCATGCGATCAGCACGCATCATGGTGAACAGCCTGCACCCGTCCGAGGTCGCACGCCTGCTCGAATCGCTGCCGCTCAAGGATCGCGCTGTCCTCTGGGAGATGGTGGATCACGACCTTGAGGGCGATGTCCTGGTAGAGGTCGCAGAGGAAGTTCGAGATGGTCTGCTCGAAGACATGGGCACACCGGAGCTCATCGCGGCCACCGAAGGAATGGAGATCGACGATCTTGCCGATCTGCTTGCTGACCTGCCCGAAACGGTAACGCAGGAAGTTCTGCAGTCGCTCGACAAGCAGGACCATGAACGTCTGCAGCAGGTACTTGCTTACGACGAGGAAAGCGCTGGCGGCATGATGAACGTCGACGTCGTGACCGTGCGTCCCGACGTCACGCTCGAAGTAGTTGCCCGCTATTTGCGAGTCGTCGGCGAGATTGCCGACGGCACAGATTCAATTTTCGTCGTCAGCCGCGACAACACTTATATCGGCTCACTCTTCCTGTCACGACTGCTGACGCACGACCCCGAGGAAATGGTTGCCAGCGTCATGTCGACGGACCTGATGCCCATTCCCGCTCACACGCCATCGAACCAGGTTGTCTGGGAATTCGAAAATCGCGACCTGCTGTCGGCGCCGGTCATTGACGACGATTACCGGGTGCTGGGTCGAATCACCGTAGATGATGTCGTCGATGTTATTCGTGACGAGGCAGAACATGCCCTCATGGGCGCGGTGGGCCTCGATGAAGAGGACGACATGTTCGCGCCGGTAGTCAAGAGCGCGACACGCAGGGCGTTGTGGCTGGGCGTAAATCTCGGCACAGCGTTCCTGGCTGCGGCAGTCGTCGACCAGTTCAAGACGACGCTCGATGCCATCGTTCTATTGGCCGTGCTTATGCCGATCGTCCCGAGCATGGGTGGCGTTGCCGGCACCCAGTCACTCGTGATAATCACGCGCGCCATCGCGCTCGGCCAGATCAATTCTGCTAACGCACGCGGCATTCTGAGAAAGGAATTGCTCGTCGGTGTCCTTAATGGACTCGGCTGGGCATCCATTGTCTCGTTGTTCACTTACCTGTGGATTGGCGACTGGCGCATCGGCGGCATACTCGGCTGCGCAATGATCATCAACATGTTTGTTGCGGCCGGTTCCGGCTACTTCATTCCGGTGACGTTGAAGCGACTGAAGGTGGATCCGGCGCTGGCCGGCGGCGTGGTACTCACTACCGTTACTGACGTCGTCGGCTATATGGCCTTCCTGGGACTCGCTGCGATTTTCCTCATGTGAACGCACTGAGGTCTTTCTGGATCCAGCTCGGCGCAAACAGTCGCGGCACAGCGTCGCCATTGACGAAATCCAGCAACTCATCCTTGACCTTCATCGCGTCCCTGTATCCGAGCGCGATCAGTTCGCGCGTATAGGCCTGCTCGAACAACAGGAAGCTCAGCAGACGATTTTCGCCCGGGCTATTGCCGCCGACGCCACGCAGCAACGCGCGAATGGCGAATGGAAGTTCCTGCCGGTGCTTGTGAGCAATTAAACGCAAGTCTTCACTTGGCACAATCAGCATCGTGTCGATTGGGCGCAGTGGGCCGCCGCTACGCCGCCTGTCTCCCTCAGGCGGAGCAGCATCGAGCATCTCGTTAATGCGGGTGATGCGCTCGAGATCGGAGTACAAACCATCCATGAACAGCGTATCGAGCATGTAACCGGCAATCTGGGCAAAGCTCGGCGGGTCACCCGGTGAATCCGGGATCTTCTCGCCGGTTTCATCGCGAATACCGATGACGAGAATACGGTCTGCGCCAAGGTGGACTGCCGGGCTGAGCGGTGTGGCCTGCCGCATCGCACCGTCGCCAAAATACTCATTACCGATAAGAACGGGGGGAAACACCACGGGTACGGCAATCGACGCCATCAGATGGTCAAGATGCAGGTCGAGCTGCTTGCCCAGTCGCCGGGTACGATCCCAGCCCTCAAGCTCTGGACATGCTTCGAAGAAGGTCGTCGATCGCGCCGACGCGTAGCCAGCCGCGGTTACCGCAACAGCATCGAGGTGCCCTGCCTCTATGCCGTTGCGGATTCGAGGGAAGTGCACATTGTCGCTCAACAGGGCACGCAGCGGTGCGTTGTCGAGCAGGGACTTTGGCATACCGACCAGCCAGCCACCGAGAACAAGCGAGGCCATCCAGTGCAGACTGCTCTTGAGCATGGTCAGATGATCGGTTTTGTAAACGTGGTGGCAACGAAACTGACTCCACACGCGCTCGAGCTCGACGACGCCGGCGCGGAAATTCCGGGCGCGTGATGCGAGGACCACCGAGTTGACCGCGCCGGCAGATGTCCCGCTGATAACGGAGAATGGGTTGGGGCGACCGCGACGCGGCAACTCGGCCAGCGCCTTGAGTACCCCAACCTGGAACGCCCCGCGGGCGCCACCGCCGGGCATCACCAAGGCGGTTTTGAGTTTATTGGGAGTCCGGCTCATAGCTTCCTATCAAAGAGATCCATCACCATAGGTGAGATCGTATTATAATGTGTGTTCTAAAAACGGACCCGTATCATGAAGCGAAACATTATATTCACCACGATTGCTGTCGTCCTGGCGGCCCTCATCGCCGGTTTCACCTCGATTGGTGTGGCCAACGACCAGGTCACGACCGGCGACCCGGCACCGGAATTCGAGCTTTCGGACCAGAATGGCCAACTGCATTCGCTGGAGGACTATCGTGACCAATGGGTCGTCCTCTATTTCTATCCGAAAGACGAGACCCCGGGGTGCACCACCGAAGCCTGTGAGTTTCGCGACAATATTTTCGCGTATCGGGAGCTTAACGCACAGATTCTGGGCGTCAGTCTTGACGATGTGGAGTCACACAAGGCGTTTGCCGAAAACCACGGTCTGCCGTTTCCGTTGCTTGCCGATGTCGAAGGCATGGCCGCGACCGCCTACGGCGTGAAGACACGCATGTTCGGAATGAAAGTGGCGAAGCGCCAAACATTTATCATCGGGCCGAACGGCACCATCGCGAAGCACTATGAGAAAGTGAAGCCGGCTGAACATTCGGCGCAGGTGCTTGCCGACCTTAAGGCGCTTATCGAGGGCTGACCAGGGACGGACAAACCAGAACGAATAAGGGGCGCCGTAATGGGCGCCCCTTTTCGTTTATTGAACTGTTCGATAGTCACCGTGTGATGCTGTAACTGTCAAACTCTTCCTCGCTGTAATCCGAGTAGTCGTCTTCATCGTCGTAGTCGTCGTCATCCCATTCGTCCCCCGGGCCGAATCCACTACTTGCTTTCATCCTCTTAACCCGATGGCGCTGTTCATCGATCATGCGCTTCAACCTGGGAGATCCACGAAATCCCACATCATCTAAGTCTTCGAAGTAGTCACTAATAGCACGCATTGTCGTATCTCCTCTATTGAAGGCTTGTGCGTGAATATTTGGGCCAATCCCAAATGGATACCACCAGCTCTTCAAGTTCTCTCTCAGGCTCGAAGTGCCGGTTGTCATATGCCCGCCTGACAATTTGCCAGACGGCCTCAAGTTCGTTTGTGTCACGGGGCAGGTATACCTGTGCGCATGTGTGGTTCAGGCCACCCCACCCGCGGGCCAGCACCTGGTAGCGTGCCCAGCGGTCAAGACCATAAATTGAAATGCCATCGCGGCTCAGGCTGCATAGCAGGGCTTCTGGCGTTTCATCGCACGATGCGCTCGGGTGATGAGTGGTCAGGTAGACGTCGACACGGCATGGGACCGCATCGTCGGGCTGTTCGGCCACATCGATGTCTTGCAGGTCGGCGATGCGGTCGATAAGGTCCAGCCTCGCCTGAAGTTCAGTTCCGGAGTGTTTTCGCGATCGTATCCGTATGGGTAGATCGAAGCGGGTTTCGATTTTTCGATTTTCGGGCATTTGCGGAATCCAGCAAGACACGAGACACTTTTTCGGAGTATCCTATATTTTATCTTGATGTCAAGTATTTTGATATCAAATTAGTTATTTGAGCAATCGTATGAATAAAGATGCCGTGGATGAAATCCTGGAACAGTGGTCAGAAGAGCGGCCGGAACTTGATACCGCCAGCCTCGGTGTGGTCGTCAGAGTTATGGCGCTGAACAAGTCACTGGTACGCGAGGCGACCTCGGCGCTCGGGCCACTGGACATCGAGCTATTCGAATACGATGCCCTGTCCGCACTGCGCAGGCAGGGAAAACCATTTGCGCTGCCTGCAACCGGCCTCGCTCAAGAGACCGGGCTCAGCACCGGGGCCATGACCAATCGCATAGACAAACTTGAGGCAAAGGGACTAGTGTGTCGGCGGAGCGACAATGCGGACCGGCGGAGTGTTGTCGTCTCACTCACACCCGAGGGAAAGAAACTGATCGATAAGGCGATTCAAATTCGCCTGGATGCTGCTGACGAGTCCCTACAGTCCCTCAGCCGCAGGGAACGGAGTGATCTCGCAGGACTGTTGCGCAAGGTCGGTCGCGGCCAGCGTCTTCAATGAAGTTCGCGGATGGCATCATCCAGGCCGGCAATTGTCAGCGGATACATGCGATCGTCCATCAGCTCCCGTATGAGTTTTGTTGATGGCGTGTAGTCCCAGCGGTCCCGCGGCTCGGGATTGAGCCAGACCGCTTTCGGATAGGTATTCAGCAGGCGCTTGATCCAGACTGCACCGGGCTCATCGTTCCAGTGTTCGACACTGCCGCCCGCATAGACAATTTCGTAAGGGCTCATCGTCGCGTCACCGACGAATATCAGTTTGTAGTCCGAACCATACTTGTGGGCGATATCCAGTGTTGGTGTCTTCTCCGAGTGCCGGCGTCGGTTGTCTTGCCACAGGCTTTCGTAAATGAAATTGTGGAAATAGAAATATTCAAGATGCTTGAACTCCGTACGCGCGGCCGAGAACATCTCTTCGCAGATGCGCACGTGATCATCCATTGATCCGCCAATATCGAGGCACAGCAAAACCTTGATCGCATTGTGGCGCTCGGGAACCATCCTGATATCGAGCAGGCCCGCATTACGCGCCGTCTTGTCGATCGTGTCATCGAGATCCAGCTGGTCGGCCGCACCTTCGCGAGCGAACTTGCGCAACCGCCGAAGAGCGACCTTGATATTGCGAGTACCCAGCTCGAGCGAGTCATCAAGATTCCGGTATTCGCGCTTGTCCCAGACCTTGACCGCACCGCGGTTGCGCGAACCCTCCTGGCCAATGCGCACGCCTTCCGGGTTGAATCCGTAGGCGCCAAATGGAGAAGTACCTGCGGTGCCGATCCATTTATTGCCACCCTCATGACGCTCGCTCTGCTCGTCCAGCCGCTCCTGCAGGGCGCGCATAAGTTCTTCAAAACCACCCATGGCTTCGATTTGAGCGCGCTCTTCCTCCGTCAGCATCAGTTCGGCCTGACGGCGCAACCATTCCTCGGGAATGTCCTGAAAGAGGTCCGTCAGCGCGTCCTCGACACCATTGAAATAGGCCCCGAAAATCCGGTCGAATCGATCGAGCTCCGACTCGTCCTTGACGAGGGTTGTGCGTGCCAGGAAATAGAAATCATCGACGCTTTGCCCGGCCAGGCCTTTCTTCATGGCCTCAAGCAGCGTTAACAGCTCGGTGATCGACGTCTTCATACCGCCTTCACGAAGCATGTAAAAAAACGGCAACAGCATGGTGTTACTGCGGGTTCGTGCGGCGATCCAGGAAGACAAGTTGCTCGAACAGGTGCACATCCTGTTCGTTCTTGAGCAGCGCGCCGTAGAGCGGCGGAATCGCATTACGATTACCTTCGCCGCGCAACGCTTCGGGTGGAATGTCCTCGGCCAGCAGCAGCTTAATCCAGTCCAGCAGTTCGGACGTTGACGGCTTCTTTTTCAAACCACGCACGTCGCGCACCCGGTAAAACGCATTGAGCGCTTCCGCGAGCAGATCCTTCTTGAGGTTTGGGAAGTGGACATCGACGATTTCGGCCATCGTGTCCTGGTCCGGGAATGTGATGTAGTGGAAGAAACAACGCCGCAGGAATGCATCAGGCAGTTCCTTCTCGTTGTTGCTCGTGATGACGATGATTGGTCGGTTTTTCGCCTCGACCAGCTTCTTGGTTTCGTAAACATAGAACTCCATACGATCGAGTTCACGCAGGAGGTCATTCGGGAATTCAATGTCGGCTTTATCGACTTCATCGATTAGCAGGACAGGCTGTTCGTCCGATTCGAAGGCCTCCCAAATCTTGCCACGCAGAATGTAGTTTCCGATATCGTGAACTCGATCATCGCCAAGCTGAGAATCCCTGAGCCTTGCCACGGCGTCATATTCATAGAGGCCCTGCTGAGCCTTGGTCGTCGACTTGATATGCCATTCGTATAGCGGCTTGCCTAGCGACCGAGCCACCTCGATAGCGAGCTGGGTCTTGCCGGTCCCCGGCTCGCCCTTGATGAGAATCGGGCGCTGGAGCGTGACCGCAGCATTGATGGCCATTGTCAGGTCATCTGTCGCGATATAGGAGCTGGTGCCCGTGAATTTCTTGTCAGCCATTTACCTGTCCGTACGATATCGACCCCACTATCTTACCGCCTGTCGGGTATGAGCGTCAGGGTATAGACAGCGCCGGCAGGCAAATATCCGTTGGAACGTCCCCTGACCCAGTCCTCATGACCGCGGCCGAAGAATTCGGACAGCGGGTGCGCGCTCTGGCTCGTCGGCATGTGCAGGATGCTGTTGGCTTCATCTCCCGGATACACTGCGTAGCGCTGCGAGGCACCGAATGACGGACCTTGCGCCTTGGGCATATCAAGATCGCCGTTCAGCTGGTCCGCGGGCATATCCAGATAGCTCCCCAACAAGGGAATGTTGCGGCTCAGCGGATGCCGGATCGACGCCGTGTTCACCTCACCCCAGTTGCGCTCGGACAGCGGCCCCTCGAAGTTACCGGTGAACCAGGCGATATTCTGTTCAACCGCGGCGATCATGAGTTCCTGCCAGGTCTGGTAGTCGCTGGGCAGCAGGTGCATCGGCTGTGCTGTCACAACAGACCACAAGGGGCCCTCGAACTGATTGCTGAGTCGCAGCTGCACATCGTCGCCATAGGTCGACCAGGCCGGTGCCATCAGCGCATGAAAAACCCGACGCTCGACCTCAAGGCGGAACGCTCGCACGAGCCGGTAGCCAACGGATTCGGGTGCCGCACGCGGTATCCAGTTATCCACCAGGTCGCGGTACTCGCCCAACGCGGGATTCGCGGCAACTGCCTCGCCGTCGAGGACGTCCAGCAGGAGATCGCGCCAGCGCGCCAGGAACAGGGCGCGATCGTCGTACTGGATCGCCAGCATGTCTTCGGGCGTGAAGGTGTCTTTGGCAAACAGGGCATCACGAATCTGACTTGCGCGCGCGCCGAGATCGTAGCCGCCATCGCCGACAATGCGCAATGCTTCTGCATCCGTTACACGCGCATTTGCGGTCCAGATGCGACCGCTCTGAGGGTTCAGGACGCGCGGATATTCAGCCGGGTCCAGCCACCCCTGCCAGCCATGCTCGGTGCTCCAGTCAGCCGGCAGCATCGCATCGAAGCTCGCCTTGCGAGGAATCTGGCCGGCAATGGTCCAGCCGATGTTGCCGCTCGCGTCGCCCGTCACGAAGTTCTGTGGCGGCATCGACATGGTGTTGGCAACGTCCAGCGCCTCGGCGACCGACGTAACGGTTTCAAGATCGAGAAGCCGCAGGTTAAGCCCCTCAGGCCGATGCGCGATCCAGCTCACCGCGATCTCACCATCGGGATACTCGATATCGTCAACGACTGGACCCCAGATCGTTTCGCGAATGGTGTATTCGATGGCGTCCGCACCCTTGACGCTGATCACTTCGACAATCGTGTCGAATGCTCGATCACCCTCGGGTGTCTTGTAGGTTCCGCTTTTCTCGCCGGGTTTCAGCAACACCGCATCTGTCCAGTCGCCGTAGCTGTTCGTATAACCCCATGCCACCTGAGTGTTGCTGCCGCTAATTACAAATGGCGCGCCCGGCAGCGTAACGCCGGCAATATCGCGGCCTTGAGGCCCGGCGATGCGCAGTCTCGCCTGGTACCAAATGTTCGGAACTGCATGACCAAGGTGCATGTCATTCGACACCAGTGCTCTGCCATTGTTCGTCAATGCACCCGATACGGCCCAGTTATTGCTGCCTCGCAGCGGATACCGTCCCTGCTCATTGGCCGGTGGCGCAGTGTCCGCAACGTGTCGAATCGAATATATATCGGGCGGCGGAATTGGCGCGGTCGCACGTGCTACACCCATGATCGGCGCGTCCCAAGATGTTCCCTGCGGATACATCCAGGCATACACCTCTTTGGGCAGCACACGGTGTGCAAGCCCTCGTCGCATTTCCCTCGTGGCACGCGAATCATTGAGCTCCATATACATCCCATAGACGGCCAGCAGGGAATCCTGCGCCTTCCATGGATGTGGTTCGCTGCCCAGCACAAAGTACTCGAATGGCCGCGCATCGAGCGATGCCAGGCCCGCGTTAACGCCTGCCGCATAGGCTTCCATCAACTGCTGTTCGGCCTCGGTGGCCGCTGCATAGATTATCTGAGCCCGGGAACGGAATCGGTGAAAGCGATAGCGCTTGTCCACGTTGATCGCCGCCGCACCGACGAGTTCCGATAGCTCGCCCGCAGCCTGGCGACGGATCAGATCCATCTGGAAGAACCGGTCCTGACCGTGCACGAAGCCGGTGCCAAACGCGAGATCACTGCGAGTCGATGCGGTTATGACCGGAATACCGTCCGTATCGCGCTCGATGGTCACAGCAGCGTCGATGCCCGCGACGACGGTCTCGCCCTGCACACCGGGAAGGCTGGCACGCAGCAGCAGCCAGCCAGCCGTCACCAATGCCACAATGAGTAGCGCCATAGCGCCCATGAGACGGACCAGAACTCGCCTCATTCGGCTTTAGTAACCGGGAGGATCTTCATGGCATTGGTACTGCCCGTTACGCCGTCGAGGTCACCCTTCGTGAATATCGCCAGGTCGCCAGCTTTCACATGACCGCTTTCAAGCAGTTTCGTAAAAATAGCCTGATACACGCTCCGTGGATTGCTTGTGTCAATCTCAAACTTAACGGGGTAGACACCACGGTACATCGTGACGCGCCGACTCGTGGCCTCGTGTGGCGTCAGCGCATAGATAGGAATATCGGAGCGCACGCGAGACATCCAGCGTGGCGTGGACCCGGACTCCGTCAACGCGATAATCGCTTTTACCGAGAGGTGATTGGCGGTGTACATTGCCGCCATCGCAATGGCTTCGTCGACGCGTCCGAATTCATCCTTGCCACGTCGCGCCGTGGATGTATAAGGAATATTGAATTTCTCGGCGCCGACGCACACCTCAGCCATCGCGATGATCGCTTTGTTCGGATGATTGCCGACTGCGGTTTCACCCGACAACATCACGGCATCAGTGCCATCGATCACGGCATTTGCCACGTCAGACACTTCCGCGCGCGTGGGAATCGGGTTGTCAATCATCGACTCCATCATTTGCGTCGCCGTGATAACGATCTTGTGTGCCTTGCGAGTCTTGCGAATAAGCTTCTTCTGGATGCCCGTAAGTCCCGCATAGCCCATTTCCACACCCAGGTCGCCACGCGCGACCATGATCACATCGGCGGCATCGATAATTGAGTCGATGTTCGCTACGGCCTCGGTGCGTTCGATCTTTGCAACGATTTGACCGTTACCACCGGCGGCTTCGAACAACCTGCGCGCCTCCATGATGTCTTCACCGGTGCGTACAAAGGAAACCGCCAGGAAATCGATTTTGAGTTCAGCTGCAAGCTTGATGTTCTCTCGATCAACGTCGGTCAGCGCAGGTGCCGACAAGCCACCGCCCTTCAGGTTAATGCCTTTGTGGTCGGACAAGATTCCGCCATCGACAACTGTCGTATGAATGCGCGTGCCCTCGACTCTGTCGACCTGCAACGAGATCAGGCCGTCATTGAGCAGCAGCGTGTCACCCGCGCTGACGTCCTCGTGCAGCGTCTCGAGAGCAACACCCACGCCCTTCTTTGTCCCATCGGTGAGTCCAAGCGTGCTGTCCAGAAAGAATGAGGCACCCGACTTGAGCGTCGTACTGCCTTTCTTAAAGCGCATCACACGGATCTTGGGGCCCTGCAGGTCTCCGAGCAGGCCAACATCCCTACCGCAATCCCGTGCTGCCGTACGCAGGCGCCGTGCACGCTCGCGATGCTCATCGGCACTGCCATGCGAGAAATTCAGACGCGCAACGTCAAGGCCAGAGTCGATCATTTTGCGCAATGTTTTGGGTCGCTCCGACGCTGGTCCCAGCGTAGCGACAATCTTGGTTCGTCTCAGCATGCGCGCGATTATTGCACAGCTTAATCGCGGAAAGTGCCACGAATCAGATGGCAATGTCTTTCAGTTGTAACCAATCCGGTCTATGCTGAGTCGAGATTCGCGCCTTTTCCGGCAGTTAATATTGAACCGTCGCCATTTCTTGCAAAGCATCGCTGCCGCCGCTGTAACACCCGTGGTATCAACTGCCTACGCGACGTCGCATGCCGCCCAAGGGGGCCTGACTTCCGACCCGAGAAAGATTTTTAACCTCCCGGCAGGCTTCCACTACACGGTCGTCTCGCAGTTCAAGACTGAAATGAGCGATGGCCTGCGGGTTCCCGGAAAGCACGACGGTATGGCGGCGTTTGCCGACAGGGACGGCCGCGTTCGGCTCGTTTGCAATCACGAAATCCAGCCTAATGACACTGCCCACAACGATCTCAGGGATTGGTATTCCACACAATCGGAGGCAATAAGATCCAAATTCTATGATCGCGGCGGTGACCTGACACCTGGACTTGGCGGCACAACCACGACCATCTACAACCCGGCGACAGGTGCAGCCGAGCAGCAGTTCCTGAGCCTCGCCGGCACAGAACTGAATTGCGCCGGTGGGCCGACGCCGTGGGGCAGCTGGCTCTCGTGCGAGGAATGTTTTGAACGGCCCGCTGCAAGACGAGACCAAAAACATGGCTACGTGTTTGAAGTCTCTGCCGCCTCCGACGAGCTTGTGGACGCTATTCCTATTACAGGAATGGGCCGTTTCCGACACGAGGCCTGCGCGGTCGATGCGGCAACTGGCATCGTCTACATGACCGAGGACCGCAACCACAGCCTCTTCTATCGCTACGTTCCCGACAGGCCGGGCCACCTGCTCGCCGGCGGCCGACTACAGGCGCTTGTCGTCGACAAGCATCCGTCGCTCGCAACGCATAACTGGAACTCATCATCGTCGGTGCGGCTCGGGGAGCCCTTGTCCGCACGCTGGCTTGATTTCGACGACCCCGATCCGCTGGAAGACACCCTGCGAGACCATGGCGAAAGCCGCGGTGCGGCGACCTTCGCGCGCGGTGAAGGGCTGTGTGTCGCCGGTGATCGTTTTGCCTTTACCTGCACCAACGGGGGCCCGGCGAGGCTCGGGCAGATATTCACGTACAGGCCGACATCGGCGGATACCGGCGAACTGGAGCTCATCGCCGAATCGCGGCGTGACTCACTGTTGCACAATGCCGATAACCTGACGATGGCACCCTGGGGCGACCTTGTTGTCTGCGAAGACACCGCAGGCCAATGTGGTCTCATTGGTATTCGTCCCGACGGCCGTCAATACGCGATCGGACACAACGCGTATTCAAGGTCTGAGATGGCTGGTGTGTGTTTCTCACCGGATGGCAAAACCCTGTTCGTCAATATTCAGTACCCCGGCATGACGCTCGCGATCAGCGGCCCGTGGGAATCTTTGCTGTCATAGACCTCAGGAATCAGGGAGATCAGAGGGGCTGCTAACGGCCAGCAGAGGTCGGTCGAGAGGGTATAAAGCCTGTTTCTGACGCTCGATTACTGCGTGTAACGAAAGAAAATGATGAAATTTTCTGTAACAGAATCGCTACTCATCATGTCTATTCCTGTTCTGGATACGAATTCTAAACAGGGCATCACGATGAGCTTGAATAGATTCAGACTATATTTCGGCGCTTGCCGACTGTGCGTCGGCATAGTCGCAATGCTCTTGCTTGGGGCGTGCGGCGGGGGCGGGAGTTCGACATCGGCTCCTAGCGGCAATCTTACATTTACGAGTTGCACGGTGCCCGCCGAACAGGCCTCTTGCCAGGGCTCGATCAGCTGGAGCACATTGAATGCGAACGCCCCACAGCTGCTGCTGAACGGTGTCACCCTGTCGGAACAGGCTTCCGGCACAGTCGCGGTAGACCTGCCCGGCGATTTCGTTGACGTGGTGCTCACCGACGGCATGCTGACACTGGATTCGGTGACATTCAGGGGCGTTTGCGAGACGGCGAGCGCATGGGACGGCGCTGCATGCGCGACGTATTCGATACGCCTGGACGAGCGAGCAACGACACCTTTTGTCGAAGACGGCACGACCGTCGAACTCGAGGTCGTGATTTTTAAGCCCTTCGGACCCGGCCCTTTCCCGACGGTGATGTTCAGTCATGGGTCAACCGGCGACGGCTCCGATCCTTCACGATTCACCATCACCTCCGTCACCGAAACGGTCGCCAAATTTTTCACCGATCGTGGTTGGATGGTCGCCTTTCCGCAACGTCGCGGCCGCGGCCAGTCCGGTGGTTTGTACGATGAGGGTTTCAATGCCGACCGCAGCTTCTATTCATGCGAAAGAGACGTGACGCTTGCTGGCGCGGAACGGGCGCTGGCCGATCTTGATGCCGCCGTTGAGTGGTTGAGTAATCGTGCCGACGTCGACACGACTCGCATGCTCGCGGCCGGTGCATCCCGCGGCGGCGTCCTGTCGCTAATGCAGCTGGTGCGACACCCCGACGTTTACCTGGGCGCGATCAACTTTGTCGGTGGGTGGCTGGGAGAAGGCTGCGGCGACTATCTGGACGTCAACAGGACGCTGTTCATTGCGGGCGCATCATTTCCTGGTGACAGCCTCTGGCTGTATGCAAACAACGACACATTTTATAGCGTCGCCCACAGCCAGGCGAACTTCGATGCCTTTACCAGCGCCGGTGGGCTTGGGATCTTCAAGGTCTACACGCGAGCGCCGGGGCTTAACGGTCACTTCCTCACTAACGATCCGCAGTTATGGGGCGCTGACCTGCAGGAATATTTGGAGGCGTTGCCCTAGCGAGCGCCCAATGACTGCTATGCTCCATATAGCCGGTTGCACAAACTGACATAACGCCTATTGGAGCTAATTGATGAACGTACTCATTGTCTTGACCTCGCACGATCAACTGGGTGACACCGGCAAAAAAACTGGCTTCTGGCTGGAGGAATTTGCCAGCCCTTACTACCACCTGAAAGATGCAGGCGCGCAGGTTACCCTGGCCTCCCCGAAAGGTGGTAAACCGCCGCTTGACCCAAAAAGTCACGAGCCTGATTTTCAAACCGATGCAACGCGGCGATTTGACGATGATCCGTCTGCCCAGAACGATTTGGCGAACACGGCCAAATTGGGCGAAGTAAAAGTAGACGATTTTGATGCTGTTTTTTATCCGGGCGGTCATGGTCCATTGTGGGACCTTTACAGTGACCCTAATTCGATCGCACTAATTGAGGGATTCATTGCAGCTCACAAACCCGTGGCGGCCGTATGCCATGCGCCCGCAGTGTTGCTCAACGCCAGGGACGAAAATGGCGAGCCTCTGGTCAAAGGCAAACAGGTAACGGGCTTCAGTAATTCTGAAGAAGCCGCGGTCGAATTGACGGATGTCGTGCCGTATCTAGTCGAAGATCAACTCATTTCGATGGGCGGGTTGTATCAAAAGGTCGACGACTGGAACCCTTTGGCAGTTGTCGATGGTTTGATTATTACAGGGCAAAACCCAGGATCGTCCGAAGCTGTTGCTAAGGCCCTGGTCAACGCAATTAGCTAGCTGCGCAGTTGCCGAGGGGCATTGACTCCTCCCAAGGCATACAGACCTGTCTTACCAGAAGGGGCTGCCGAGTGCGCAGTCATTTGGGGCACACGCGCAGAAATGCTGCTGCGGAAAAATGGCTGCGCTCCATTGGCATCACATCGGCGTCCGGGGAAGAAAATATTCGTTTCAGCCTCAATGCAGAGGGAGAGTCGGAACCCGCTTAGCCGCCCCGCTTCTCAAGCATGGCGACCGCGGGAAGGGTTTTTCCTTCGACAAACTCGAGGAAAGCGCCCCCGCCCGTCGAGATGTAGGAAATCCCGTCGCGTACACCGTACTTGTCGATGGCCGCGAGCGTGTCACCACCGCCTGCAACAGAAAACGCGCTGCTTGCCGCTATTGCATCAGCGATCAACTTTGTGCCTTCACCAAACGCATCAAACTCGAAAACGCCAACCGGGCCGTTCCAGATAATCGTCCCCGCATCCTTGAGAATCGCAGCAAAGCGCGCCGCCGTTTCCGGACCAATATCGAGGATCATGTCATCTGCCGCAACGGCGTCAACCGCCTTGATGGTCGCCATGGCATCAGCTGAAAACTCTTTGGCACAGACCACGTCGCTCGGTACCGGAATTTCAGCGCGATCTTCGCTATTTCCCGCAAGCGCGCGAGCCGTATCGAGCATGTCCGCTTCGTAAAGCGATTTGCCGACGGCGTGGCCATCGGCAGCGATAAACGTATTGGCAATTCCGCCACCAACGATCAGGCAGTCAACCACATCGGCCAGCGTATCGAGTACGGTCAGCTTGGTTGAAACCTTCGACCCACCGACAATGGCAACAAACGGGCGAGCAGGATTGTCCATCGCCTTGGCGAGTGCCTCCAGCTCAGCGGCAAGCAATGGACCTGCGCACGCGACAGGCGCATGCTCAGCCACACCATAGGTGCTCGCCTGCGCACGATGTGCCGTACCGAAAGCATCCATGACGAACACGTCGCACAGGGCGGCCATTTTCCTCGCCAGTGTGTCGTCGCACTTTTTCTCACCTTCGAGAAAACGCACATTCTCAAGCAGAACCACATTGCCCGGAGCCACTTCGACACCATCGATCCAGTCCCTGACGAGCGGCACCTCGCGACCGAGCAGTTGACCAAGATGATCAGCCACCGGCTGCAGTGAGAATTTTTCGTCGGGCTGACCCTCGGTCGGGCGACCGAGGTGGGACACCAGCATGACTGCGGCATTCGCTGCGAGTGCTGCTTTTACCGTTGGTAACGCAGCCTGGATGCGAGCAGCGCTCGTCACCACCCCGTCAGCGACGGGGACGTTCAGGTCCTCGCGAATGAGAACACGCTTGCCCGACAGATCAACGTCGGACATTTTGATGACAGCCATGCTGGTTCCTTACTTTCTTTGCCTACTTCGCGTTCATCAGCGCGACTGTCGTGTCGAGCATACGATTCGAGAAGCCCCACTCGTTGTCGTACCAGGACACTACCTTCACCAGCGTGCCGTCGATGACCTTGGTCAGACCAGCGTCCAGCGTCGATGAGGCCGGGTCATGGTTGAAGTCGCTGGATACCAGCGGCTCCTCGGTGTATGCGAGGATGCCCTTGAGCGCGCCTTCACTTGCGGCCTTGATGACGGCGTTGACTTCTTCAACGGTGGTTGCACGTGACGGCACAAAGGTCAGGTCAACGGCCGAAACGTTGATCGTCGGAACGCGCATCGAAAAACCGTCCAGCTTGCCGTTCAGCTCGGGGAGTACCAGGCCAACGGCCTTGGCCGCACCCGTGCTCGTCGGGATCTGCGACATGGTCCCGGAACGCGCGCGGCGCAGGTCCGAGTGGTAAACGTCAGTCAGGACCTGATCGTTTGTGTACGCGTGAATCGTCGTCATGATGCCGTGCTCGACACCAATAGAATCAAGCAATGGCTTGACGAGCGGTGCAAGACAGTTGGTCGTGCAGGATGCATTCGAAATGATCTGATCGTCGGCGGTAAGGATGTTGTCATTCACCCCGTAGACGATCGTTTTCTCGATACCGGCACCGCCCGGCGCAGAAATTACGACTTTCTTGGCGCCACCTGCGATGTGCTTGCCGGCCGTCTCAGCCGTACGGAACAGGCCCGTGCACTCGAACACAACGTCCACACCGAGCTCGCCCCACGGGAGCTTGGCCGGGTCGCGTTCGGCAAATACCTTGATACGGTCGCCGTTCACGATGATGTCGCCACCGTCAACCTCGACTGTGCCATTGAACTTGCCGTGCGCTGTGTCGTAACGGGTCAGGTGCGCATTGGTCTCAGCATCACCGAGATCATTCAGCGCGACGACATCGAACTCGCTGGTGCGACCGTACTCATGGATTGCGCGTACGATATTACGCCCGATGCGGCCGTAGCCGTTGATGCCGATCTTTATTGCCATTGTGGTTTCTCCAGTTTTAATTCAGTACGTCTTTCGCGACGGCGACAACATTGTCGGTCGTGAAGCCGAAGTGTTCAAAAAGTTCGTTGGCTGGCGCCGACTCGCCGAAGCGATCCAGTCCGATAACCCGCCCGTGTGTACCGACGTATTGCCACCAGCCTTGTGTCACGCCAGCCTCGATAGCGACGCGCGCCGTAACAGCCGACGGCAATACCGACTCGCGGTAGTCTTCATCCTGGATGTCGAACACGTCCGTGCTCGGCATCGACACCACACGCGCCTGCACGCCCTCCGCCGCGAGCGCGGCGGCAGCCGACATGGCCAGCTCAACCTCGGAACCCGTGGCGATGAGGATGATTTTCGGCACGCCGTCACATTCCTTCAATACGTAGCCACCACGGGACGCGGCCGTGATCTGCCCAGCATCGCGTTGCTGGTGCGGCACGCCCTGGCGCGTCAGTACGAGGCTGGTCGGGCCGGTCTCGTTCTCGAGCGCATACTGCCACGCCACCGCAGTCTCGACGGTGTCGCAGGGACGCCAGACGCTCATGTTCGGCATCAGGCGCAGTGACGCCATCTGTTCGACCGGCTGGTGCGTCGGGCCGTCTTCGCCAAGCCCGATCGAGTCGTGCGTAAAAACGAGAATATTCTGCACGCCCATCAAGGCTGCCATGCGCAGCGCATTACGAGAGTAGTCTGAAAAGGTCAGGAAGGTGCCCGCGTAGGGAATGAAGCCGCCATGCAGGCGCAGACCATTACAGATGGCCGTCATGCCGAATTCGCGGACGCCGAACCAGATGTAGTTGCCCTTTGCGTCGTCGCCCGAGATCGGCGTGGACGCGTCGTGCTTCGTCAGGTTTGAACCCGTCAGGTCAGCCGAGCCGCCCGCCATTTCCGGCAGGAACGGGGCAAATGCATTGAGTGCGCGCAGCGAGGCTTGTCGCGTAGCCATCTTGCCTGCTTCAGCGTCTATCTCGGCGATGGCCTTGTCCGCATGCTGGCACCAGCCATGCGGCAGCTTGCCTGCCATGCGGCGCGCAAAATCGGCGGCGAGCTCCGGGTGTTCGGCATTGTAAGCGGCAAAAGCTTCGTTCCAGCTCGACTCTTCACCAGCGCCGCGCTCCGTGGCATCCCAGGCCGCAGCCACCTCGGCAGGAATATCGAAGGGCGCGGCAGTCCATCCCAGTTCCTTGCGGGCCGCTGCGATTTCCTCGTCGCCCAGCGGTGCACCGTGTGTCGCTGCCGTTCCCTGTTTGTTCGGCGCACCAAAACCGATGATCGTCTTGCAGCAGATCATCGTCGGCCTGTTGGTCTCGGCTGTTGCCTGTTCGATCGCGGCCGCAATGGCAGCAGCGTCATGACCATCAACATTCGGAATAACCTGCCAGCCATAGGCCTCGAAGCGCTTCGCCGTATCGTCGGTAAACCACGCGTCCACTTCGCCGTCGATCGAAATATTGTTGTCATCGTAGAAGCAAATGAGCTTGCCGAGCTTCAGCGTACCCGCCAGCGAGCAGGCCTCGTGCGAGATGCCTTCCATAAGACAGCCATCGCCCAGGAAGACCCAGGTCTTGTGGTCGACGATGTCATGCCCGGAACGATTGAACTCGGCGGCGAGCATCTTCTCTGCCAATGCCATGCCGACGGCATTCGTCATGCCCTGCGCCAGCGGACCCGTCGTGGTCTCAACCGGGCCACCCGCCTCGTACTCAGGGTGGCCAGCGGTTTTGTAGCCCAGTTGCCGGAAGTTCCTGAGCTGGTCGATCGAAAATTCTTCGTAGCCGGTCAGGTGCAGCAGGCTGTACAGCAGCATCGAGCCGTGTCCATTCGACAGCACGAAGCGGTCACGGTCGGCCCACCGCGGATTGGCCGGATTATGTTTAAGATAATCTCGCCACAGGACCTCGGCGATATCCGCCATGCCCATGGGAGCGCCCGGATGGCCTGAGTTTGCCGCCTGCACGGCGTCCATGCTTAAGGCCCTGATCGCATTCGCGAGGACTCGCCGGGCCGCTTCGCCGGCATGCTTTTCTTGATGTAACATTTGACCTGTCTTTGGCCCGGAGACCTTTCTGGAAGGGAAAGTTTCGCTTTCGCGAGGCGCGCATTTTCCCTGTTATAGAGGGCCGCATCAAGGGTACAATGCGCCACCCCCTAGAATGGAACAACGAAAATCATGAGTGAAAGTTTCCTGTTCACCTCGGAATCTGTGTCCGAGGGACATCCAGACAAAGTTTCTGACCAGATCTCGGATGCAATTCTCGATGCGATTCTCGCCGAGGATAAGGCAGCCCGCGTGGCCGTCGAGACCATGGTCAAGACCGGCATGGCTATTGTCGCCGGTGAAGTCACCACGTCAGCCTGGGTCGACATCGAAGACATCGTACGCAATACCGTGCTGGAGATCGGTTACAACTCCTCTGCCATGGGCTTCGACGGTGCGTCGTGTGCGGTCCTGAACGCGATCGGCAAACAATCTCCGGATATCGCCATGGGCGTGGACCGCGAATCAGCCGAAAAACAGGGCGCCGGCGACCAGGGCCTGATGTTCGGCTACGCAACCAACGAGACGGACGTGCTGATGCCCGCACCTCTCACGTACTCGCATCGCCTCGTCAAGCGCCAGGCCGACGTTCGCAAAGACGGCACGCTCCCGTACCTGCGCCCGGACGCCAAGAGCCAGGTGACATTCGTTTATGAGGACAACAAGCCGGTGGCGATCGACGCCGTTGTGGTGTCGTCGCAGCACGATCCCGACGTATCGATGGACGATCTGCGCGAAGGTGTCATGGAAGAGATCATCAAGCCGATCATTCCGGCTGACCTCGTCAGCGCCGATACGAAGTATCACATCAACCCCACCGGTCGTTTCGAAATCGGCGGCCCGATGGGAGACTGCGGCCTGACCGGACGCAAGATCATTGTCGACACCTACGGCGGCTCGGCCCGCCACGGCGGTGGCGCATTCTCCGGCAAGGACCCATCCAAGGTCGATCGCTCGGCCGCGTACGCTGCACGTTATGTTGCAAAGAATATTGTCGCGGCCGGTCTCGCCGAACGTTGCGAAATTCAGGTGTCCTATGCCATTGGCGTAGCCGAGCCCACATCTATCTCAGTACGCACATTCGGCACCGGGAAACTTTCTGATACAAAGTTGACGGAGCTTATCCGTTATCATTTCGATCTGACACCGTATGGCATCCTGACGATGCTGGATCTGATCCAGCCGATATACCGACAGACGGCTGCCTACGGACACTTTGGCCGGGAAGATATCGACCTGAGCTGGGAACGCACTGACAAGGCCGACGCGCTCAAAGACGCCGTCGCCTGAATCTGATTAACCAGGAGAACACTATGAGCAGCGAAGCCGTTGCCCTACAACAGAACGACTACAAGGTAGCCGATATTTCACTGGCCGAATGGGGCCGTAAGGAAATAGCCATCGCCGAGACGGAAATGCCCGGTCTCATGGCTCTGCGCGAAGAATATAAAGGCCAGGCGCCGCTGGATGGCGTGCGCTTGACCGGTTGCCTGCACATGACCATCCAGACGGCCGTTCTGATCGAAACCCTCAAGGAACTCGGCGCCGATATCCGCTGGTCGTCCTGCAACATCTTTTCGACCCAGGACCACGCAGCTGCGGCGATCGCGGACGCTGGCGTTCCGGTGTTCGCGTGGAAGGGTGAGAGCGAAGAAGAATACTGGTGGTGCGTTGAGCAGACGATCAATGGGCCCGATGGCTGGCAGCCAAACATGATTCTTGATGACGGTGGCGATCTGACACAGATCCTGCACGACAAATATCCCGAGATCATGAAGAATGTCAAAGGCCTGTCTGAAGAAACAACGACTGGCGTTAAGCGCCTTTATGACATGATGAAAGACGGCTCGCTGGCCTGCCCGGCATTCAACGTCAACGATTCGGTCACCAAATCCAAGTTTGACAATCTGTATGGTTGCCGCGAGTCACTCGTTGACGCCATTAAGCGTGCGACCGACGTAATGGTCGCCGGCAAGGTTGCCGTTGTCTGTGGCTACGGCGACGTCGGCAAGGGTTCGGCGCAATCACTGCGCGGACTGGGCGCGACGGTAATGATCACTGAAATCGACCCGATCTGTGCACTGCAGGCGTCGATGGAAGGATATAGGGTCGTCCAGCTCGATGACGTCATCGACGAGGTCGACATTGTCGTTACGGCGACGGGTAACTATCACATTGTTACGGGGCCGCAGATGGAGCGCATGAAGAACCAGGCGATTATCTGCAACATCGGTCACTTCGACAACGAGATCGACGTAGCCTACCTGCATCAATACGAGTGGGAGAACATCAAGCCACAGGTTGACCACGTCATCTTCCCGGACGGCAAGCGGATTATCCTGCTGGCTGAAGGTCGCCTGGTAAACCTGGGTTGCGGCACCGGTCACCCGAGCTTCGTCATGTCCAACTCATTTACCAACCAGGTGCTGGCGCAGATCGAGTTGTGGCAGAACGGCGAAAACTACGAGCGCAAGGTATACGTGTTGCCGAAGCATCTCGATGAGAAAGTGGCTCGTTTGCACCTTGATCGCATTGGTGCCAAGGTCACTGAACTGTCTGACGAACAGGCCAAGTACATCGGTGTCGATAAAGACGGCCCGTACAAGCCTGAGCACTATCGCTACTAGGGAGTAGCGCCTATTCAAGCCACAGCGGAAGAGAACAACGACGGGTTTCGGGTTCTGCATCTGACGGATCCGCATCTGTTTGCCGGTGCCGACGGCGAACTCCGTGGTGCCGTGACTGCCGCTACCCTGCAACGGGTGCTTGATCATTACATCGCCGGTGACTGGCGCGCTCAGCGCGTGCTGGTCACCGGCGATCTTATTCAGGATGACACCCCGGAAGCCTACGAACGCTTTCGCGAGCTGATGTTGCCGCTCGATCTCCGCGTACACTGCATCCCGGGCAATCATGATATCCGCGACCTTATGCGTCCGGTCTGTTGTCGTCCGCCGTTCTCCTATTGCGCCTGGGAAGAAATCGGCGACTGGCTGATTGTCGGCATCGATAGCTGTGCAGAGGAGGATGCCGGCGGCCGCGTAACCATCGATGAATTCGAGCGCCTCGCGGAGATCGTCAGCAGCAGTCCAGCGAAACACGTGATGGTTTGCCTGCACCACCCGCCGGTACCGATGGGCAGCAAGTGGCTCGACACTGTCGGCCTGAGGAACGGTGACGAGTTTCTCGAACGCCTGCACACGCTCGAACGAGTGCGTGTCGCTGCATTCGGTCACGTCCACCAGGAATACGACGCCGAACACAAGGGCATACGCATCATTGGGACGCCGTCGACATGCAGACAGTTCCAGCGCGGCAGCGATGATTTTGCCGTCGACGAAAACCCACCCGCGTATCGCCGGCTCGAGTTGCTCGCGGACGGCAGTATTCATACCGAGCTCGTCTGGGTCAGCGAATGATGCGCTGGCTGTGCGCGCTCGCGCTGTGCGCGCAGGTTAGCGGCGCGGCAGCAGGCACGCAGGATCATCCCGTCACTCTCTGGCGCATAGCCGGCGAAACAAACTCCATCTACCTGCTGGGTTCGATCCATCTTCTGCGTGAGCAGGATCACCCCCTGCCAGGCGTTATCGATACAGCCTACGACGATGCCGACGTCATCGTGATGGAAATCGATATGGATGATGTGGACCCGGTATACACGCAGGCGGCATTCAATCGTGCGGGCGTGCGGCAGGACGAAACAACATTGCGAGATCTCATGGGTGAGGAGGCTTTCGGCGCAGCGAGCGAAGCGGCAGCGGCAATCGATATTCCACTCGACCTGCTGGAGAAGAGTGAGCCCTGGCTGGCCGCGATTACGGTCGAACTCATGTTGTTGTACCGGATCGGGTTCGACCCGGCGCTGGGTGTGGAGATGACCATGACGCAGCGCGCTGCCGCTGACGGCAAGCCCATCGAGGGTCTTGAAACCATTGACGAACAGCTGGCGTTCCTCGACGGTCTGCCACTCGATGCACAGCGCGAAATGCTCTTGCAGGTTCTCTCTGAAGGTGCCGCCATAAGCGAGTCTATCGACGATCTGATCGAGGCCTGGCATCACGGCGACACCGCAACACTGGAAGACGCCCTGCTCGACTCTACCGCCGGCCTGGACGCGCTGCATGAAGTGCTAGTCAACAGTCGCAACCGGCGCTGGGTCGAGACCATTTCGACCTGGCTGGAGGATGAGCGGGACTACCTCATCGTCGTCGGTGCGCTGCACCTCGTCGGGGAACAGGGTGTGCCGGCCCTGCTCGAAAAACGGGGTTTCGGTATTCATCAGTTGAGTGAGCCTGCATCACTCCGGTAGGATTCGCCGCTCTTCAGGAGGAATACCATGAGTCTTTACACCGATGCCCGTGAATTTATTGCTGGCGGCGTGAACTCCCCGGTGCGGGCGTTTGCCGGCGTTGGCGGGGAGCCCGTCTTTTTCAAGAGCGCCAAAGGCGCCCGCGTCCAGTCCGAGGACGGCAAGGAATACATCGATTATGTCGGCTCATGGGGACCCATGATCCTCGGCCATTCACATCCGGATGTGATTGAGGCCGTCGTTTCTACTGCCCGGAGTGGCCTTAGTTTCGGTGCGCCCTGCGTGCTGGAGACTCGGATTGCCGAGAAAATCTGCGCAATGCTGCCGTCCGTCGACAAGGTGCGCATGGTCAGTTCGGGCACCGAGGCGACGATGAGCGCCATCCGCCTGGCGCGCGGCCACACGGGTCGCGACAAGATCCTCAAGTTTGAAGGCTGCTACCACGGCCATTCCGATTCTCTGCTGATCAAAGCGGGTTCGGGTGCGCTCACGCTCGGCGTACCGAGTTCACCGGGCGTACCGGCAGGTCTCGCAGAACACACCATTACCCTTCCCTACAATGACATCGATGCAGTCAAGGCAGCGTTTGCGGAGATCGGCGACCAGATCGCCTGCGTCATCGTCGAACCGATTGCCGGTAACATGAACATGGTGCCGCCGGTCGAGGGCTTCCATCAAACGCTGCGCGCAGAGTGCACCAACGCAGGCGCCCTGTTGATCTTCGACGAGGTAATGACCGGTTTTCGCGTCGCACGAGGTTGCGCACAATCGCTGTATGGCGTCACGCCGGACATCACGACGCTTGGCAAAGTCATCGGCGGTGGCATGCCGGCGGCGGCCTACGGAGGCCGTGCCGATGTCATGGCGAGCATTGCCCCGGACGGTCCGGTCTAC
>JAIBDF010000031.1 GCA_024679535.1 Chromatiales bacterium | reverse complement strand
TTGTTGCAACCGAATGCCTGGACCGGCCGCATGTGACAGCTCTGGCAGCTGAAGTAGCGCGGCGAATTATCTTCGTAGTTACCGCCCGTTCCGGCGATCAGTGCGGCCTGGTAGGCCGCGTCGAGCGAGCCGCCGGGTACCTGCAGATCCGCGGGCAAGCCGGTGAAATCCGATACCAGCGTTTCGGGTAGCAGGCTGGCCTTGTACTCGCTGAACGTGCGCTCGACGATCCCGTAGGCGTACGGTGGGTTGTTGAATGCGGCCTTTTCTTCAACCGGACCACCGAGGTTCGGCGCGCCGCCATTGAAATCCTGGCTCGATACGACGTGTGGCGCTCCCGGTTGGGCGCCGTTGCCCGGCGCCAGGTCACCCACCGCGGGGTTCGAGACGTCGTGGCAGGTGCCGCAGAAATCAACGCTGCGGTGGTACCCGGACTGCATGAACTGGTGCCGGGCCTCGGCATCGCTATACGGCCCGAGTTTGTGGCTGCCGCCGCCCCAGATCGAGGTCATGCCGCTACCGTAGAAGCCGTCTCCGGCATTGCCGCTCGAGGAGCACTTGCCTGGTACATTCGGATCGGGGTCGCAATTCGCAATGTAGGGCGAATTCATGATGCCGAGATGTTCTGAGTTATCCGGGTTGGTGAGGACATGGCAGGTATCGCAATCGATGCCATTGTCATCGGCTGCCTGCAATCCCGAACCATCTGTCGGTGTCGAACGGCCGGCATACCAGCCGGACGCGCTGTGGCAGCGGATACAGAGATCACCCGAACCGTCAAAGTCCTGTTCGGCAATGGCTACCGTTGCCCAGAAAATCGGGTCACGGCCGGCATTACCCATGGCGGCACCGCGCCACCCGGTAGCAGGCTCATTTTCGGGCTCGAGGTCATCATAGCCGGCGTGGCAATTGTCGCACCGGTCCGGCGTTTCAAAATTGCCGGCCTCCTGTGGCTGTGTCCCGGGCTGCTCGATTTCCGGCGGAACGACTTCCGCGGCTTGAATGGAGAGTGCCAGCAAGGCACCGAGTGCTGCTGCTGTTGCAATTCGACCGAACATTATTCCTTCCCCTTCGGTGATGCGATTGTTGTTGTTCAACCACATAGTCAAACGCAACCGGGCCGCAAGGGACATTCCGAGTTTGCGTTACCGAATAGGTCTTGTTCCTAATTGACCGGATTGGGCAATTGGAGTGAAATTGTGCAAGGCGGAGAGGAGTTATCATTTCCACCCGCTCGAGACAAAAAAAAGGGCCCCGTGAAGGGGCCCTTTCTTTTTTTTGGCTGGGGGAGAGGGATTCGAACCCCCGTTGGCGGAGTCAGAGTCCGCAGTCCTACCACTAGACGATCCCCCAATTGCGGATCGTGTAAACGCTTAGCGTTTGGAGTACTGCGTAGCGCGGCGAGCTTTACGCAGGCCGACCTTCTTACGCTCGACCTCGCGAGCGTCGCGAGTCACGAAGCCGGCTTTACGCAGACCCGGGCGCAGCGACTCGTCATAGGCCATCAGCGCGCGCGTCAGACCATGGCGAATTGCGCCAGCCTGGCCCGTCGTGCCCCCGCCTTTGACTGTGACGTTGACGTCGAACTTCTCGCCCAGAGCTGTCAGCTCCAGCGGCTGACGAACGATCATCTGGGCTGTTTTACGACCAAAGAATACGTCCAGCGGGCGCTTGTTCACCATGATGTCACCGTTGCCAGGCGTCAGGAAAACGCGAGCTGTCGACGTCTTGCGACGACCGGTACCGTAAAAAAACGTGTCACTCATAATTTCTACTCAATCTGTGAAGCACGCTGCTTAAGCGTTTACTTCCAGCGGAATCGGCTGCTGTGCAGCGTGGGTGTGTTCGGGGCCCGCAAATACACGCAGCTTCGAGAACATCTGACGTCCTAGCGGGCCGCGCGGCATCATGCCTTTCACAGCTTTCTCAATAACGCGCTCTGGATGCTCATCAAGAAGCTTCTCGAGCGGTATCGACTTCAGGTTGCCAACGTACCCTGTGTGATGGTGGTACATCTTGTCCTTCAGCTTATTACCGGTAACGCGGACCTTCTCGCAGTTCACGACGACAATGTAGTCGCCCGTATCGACGTGCGGGGTGTATTCCGGCTTGTGCTTGCCACGCAAACGACGCGCGATCTCGGTCGACAGACGACCCAGGGTCTTGTTCGTGGCATCTACCACGTACCAGTCGCGGCGAACCTCTGCTGGCTTCGCAGAAAACGTATTCATAATTCTGGTTTCCGTAAGGGAATGATCTTTTTCTTCACCGGCTTGCATTCTGGCCCAAAAAGACCGTCCTGATTCCGGCGAGCCAACCGCGCACGCAAAAACATTCGCTGGATTGGCGAAAGGCGCGAAATTCTACTGTAGGCCCCTTCCTAATGCAAACAAATCCGGGGCCTTTTTCTGTCCTGTCGCTCAGAAGGAATATTCGAGCGAAAGGGCCGTGTAAGTGTCTGTTTTTTCTAACAACGGCAACACGTCAGTATTGTGCTTCACCGTGTACGACGCCACCAGTGCAAGATCCCCGAGCAGCTTTGCCGAGATTGCGGTAACTGACTCGATGTAGGTGTTCTGTTCACCGCCCTCTGCCGTCAGGTCCTGGCGGAATTCTGCCGACTCACTGAACAGCCACTTGTAGTACAAACCACCGCGGAACACGGTCTCGTCTTCCTTGATCCCGTCCTGCCGTTCTGACTGCCGCGCACCGGCGCCGATCTCGGCGTTCAGCTTGTGCTCGTCAGAATCGATCAGGCGACGGCCATAACCCACCGTCTGCGAAAACTGCGTTTCGAAACCACCGAACCGGTCTTTACGCCAGCTCAGGCGACCAAACAGGAAGTCCTTGTCCGACAGGTTACGCTCGCTCTTCCAGCCCACATCATAGGATTCGGCGGTCGTAGTCTCGTTCTCGGAGGCTTCAATAGCGGTAGCCTTGAACATGTGGCCCCAATTCCCTGTCTTGTAACCCACCTCAAAGCCAGTGTTCAGGGTCGTATTCTCGGTGTTACCCGACGTCGCCAGGTAGCCCAAGGTGGCTTTTCCGGACCATGGGCTCTCAGGTGCGTCCTGTGCCATCAGGGAAATTGGTGCAAGCAGAGCCGCAGAGATAACAAATATTCTTAATTTCATACGAGATCTCCTCACAAAATTTACGGGTGAAATTCAAAAAAGGCGGGCGAGTATACCTGTGAGGCACGTCGCTTCGCTATAATTTGTTACATGAATAAACGACAACTCACGCCCCTCGACAAACTTCTGACAAGCGCCGGCAACGCCCTGCGCACGGTTGCCACGCCAGCAGGCCGCTCCGCCCGCGCAAATCCGGCCACGAACATCATCGATGCCCAGCTCAATGATAGCCAGAAACGGCATGCCGCCGGCCTGATGCGAATCAATCACGCTGGTGAAGTCGCTGCACAGGCGTTGTACCAGGGACACGCGACGGTAGCCCGCGACAAGGACATCGAAGGGCAGATGCAACGTGCGGCCGACGAGGAGTTCGATCACCTGGCCTGGTGCGAGCAACGCCTCCATGAACTCGGGGAAGAAGTGAGCAAACTAAGCCCTGTCTGGTACGCCGGCGCTTATGCGATTGGCGCGGCAAGCGGAATTCTCGGCGATAAGTGGAGCCTCGGGTTTATTGCGGAAACCGAAAGACAGGTATGCGCGCACCTCGACGATCACCTCGACAGCCTGCCTCCCGAGGATGCAAAAAGCCGCGCGATTGTGGAACAAATGCGTGACGAGGAAGAGGCACACGGCGCAAATGCCGTCGATGCGGGGGCGGCTGATCTGCCTGCCCCGGTCAAGCGCCTAATGCGCATGACGGCCAAAGTTATGACAAAAACAGCGTATTGGGTCTGACTTTGGCCCAGTCATTCAAAAATTATGAAAAAACACGGACTTAGCTTGCCCTAGGGGGCATTCTGTATTAAAAGAGGTTCGCAACAGGGGCGAGGAATAATCAATGCAGACAACAGCGAGAAAACTTAGCGATGTGCCGGCGATTAACCGCTTTTTGAGTTATTGCCGTGTGCGCACGGTGCCACAGAAAACTGTGATGATTCATGCGGGCGATTTACCGGATGTCTTGTACTACATCGTCGACGGCTCGGTCGAAGTCATGATCGAGGATGAAGACGGTAACGAGATGGTGCTGGCATACCTGAACAAGGGGCAGTTCTTTGGTGAGATGGGCCTGTTCTACGAACAGCCGACGCGCAGCGCCTGGGTAAGAACTCGCACCGAATGCGAAATTGCCGAGATGACGTATCCGCGTTTCCGCCAGATTGCCAGCGAAAGCCCGGGACTGGTTTTTGAGCTGGCGACACAGCTCGCGACGCGCCTCGATCGCACCAACCGCAAACTCGGCGACCTCGCGTTCGTGGACGTGACCGGCCGTGTGGCACACGCCATCATGGATCTCTGCAATGAGCCGGACGCCATGACGCATCCGGACGGCATGCAGATCAAGGTGAGCCGCCAGGAACTCAGCCGACTGGTCGGTTGTTCCCGGGAAATGGCCGGCCGCGTGCTGAAGGTCCTTGAAGAACAGGGCCTCGTCTCGGCCAGCGGCAAGACCATCGTCGTCTACGGCGCGCGCCCCAACCGCAAACTCTAACCACCAATTGGGTACCAGTTACCGTATTTTCCAGGAAACACGGTAACTGGCACCGGATATTCATTTCAAATTAATAGGGTAACTGGTACCTAATTCTTTTCGATTTCTGACCGCATCGCGTTTATGGTCGCCGCGTAATCCTCGCTACCGAATATTGCCGAGCCGGCAACGAACGTGTCCGCGCCCGCCGCTGCAATCTCGCCAATATTGTCGACTTTCACGCCGCCGTCGATCTCAAGCCGAATATCCAGTCCACTGTCATCGATGATCCTGCGTGCTTGTCGCAGCTTATCCAGCGCTGACGGGATGAACTTCTGGCCACCGAAGCCCGGGTTTACCGACATGAGTAACACCATGTCGACCTTGTCGATGACGTAGTCGAGCCAGTCGAGCGGCGTCGCGGGGTTGAAGACGAGGCCGGCCTTGCAGCCCTGCTCCCGAATCAGGCCCAACGACCGATCCGGATGCCTGCTCGCCTCCGGATGGAAGGTGATGTAGCTCGCCCCGGCTTTGGCAAAGTCCGGGATGATGCGGTCCACAGGCTCCACCATCAGATGCACATCGATCGGTGCCTCGATGCCATAGTTGCGCAGCGCATCGCAAATCATCGGCCCGATGGTGAGGTTGGGGACAAAGTGGTTGTCCATCACATCGAAATGCACGATGTCGGCGCCGGCATCCAGGACAGCGTTGACGTCCTCGCCGAGGCGAGCGAAATCAGCGGAGAGAATCGAAGGAGCAATTAGGGGTTTCACGACGGGTCCTTGTAGGTAGGTGCAGATAGAGATTACCTGATCGAGCGTCTTGCTTTCAGCATCTCGTAAGCGACACGTACTTCCCGCGTACGACGCTCGGCCTCGGCAATAACGTCAGCACCAGGATTGCTGCCAGATATCTTGTCAGGGTGGTTTTTGTTCATGAGACGACGATACGCCTTCTTGATGTCCTCGTTGCTGGCGTCAGTGGACACTCCCAATACCTGGTAAGCACCGCGGACGCGAGCAGCATCCGCATCGCCCGCCGGCGAGCGCTTGAAGCCCTTCTGGGCACGAATCATCGCCTCCAGTTGGGCCAGCTCAACGCGTCCGATATCAAATTCCTTGCAGATCGTCCAGATCATCCCACGCTCTTCCCTGGCCAGCGCGTCCTTCGCAAGTACGACCTCGAGCACCAGCCTTAGGAACATCGTGCGTTTCGACATACTGCGGCCGCTCACGCGGCGAACTTCGCGCAAGGTCTGCACCAGTGGAAATCCCGGATTCTTGCCATCGTCAAACCAGCCGATTGCACGACGTACCTGCGCCGGGCTGAGGCCCAGTCGGTGCATCACCAGCCGTGCGGCACGAATTTCATCTTCAGAAACGCGCCCGTCGGTCTTGGCGAGGTGACCCATAACGCTGAACAGCGCCCGCACAAATTCGTCCGAGACGCGCCCCAATGCGTCGCCCTGCCGTGCAAATGCGTCCACGCTCTTCTTGAAGCCCCGGTAGAACTGGTAGGCAACCAGCAACAAGACGATCAGGACAATGGTCTTTCCGAGGAACATATTGGGCTGCATCGTATCGCGACTGGCCCACTATTCCCATCGCGCAGCTTGCGAGAGGAAGCCTTTGCGGCGATCATCGCTCTATGAACACTGCTGACGTCCTCTTCGAAACCGCCATTCCCGAGCTGCCATTAATCGGTCGCGGCAAGGTCCGTGACATTTACAGCGTCGATGACGACCACCTGCTGATGGTTACGACGGACCGCCTGTCAGCCTACGACGTGGTTATGCCTGACCCGGTACCAGGGAAAGGCGAAATACTCACCAGAATTTCGTTGTTCTGGTTTCACATGATGAGCGACATCATCGATAACCAACTGACCGATCTGACCGTAGCCGACGTCGTCAGGGACACGCAGCTCCAGGCGCAGTTGAAGAACCGCGCGCTCGTCGTCAAGCGCCTCAAACCACTGCCTATCGAGGCCGTGGTTCGCGGTTACCTGATCGGTTCTGGCTGGCAGGATTACCAGGACACAGGACAAGTTTGCGGCATCGACCTGCCAAAGGGTCTGCAACAAGCCGAGAAATTACCAAAGACGCTGTTTACACCGGCGTACAAGGCCGAAGCCGGCGCGCATGACGAGAATATAAACTTCGAGAAAGTCATCGAACTCGTCGGCGAAAAGCTGGCGACACAGGTTCGTGACATTTCTATCAGAATCTACGAACGCGCGGCTGCGTATGCCCTTGAGCGCGGCATTATCATCGCCGACACCAAGTTCGAGTTTGGCCAGGATCAACAGGGCCGCCTGTACATTATCGACGAGGCACTCACGCCTGATTCGTCGCGCTTCTGGCCGGTCGACGGCTACGAGGTCGGCATCAGTCCCCCAAGCTTCGACAAGCAGTTCGTGCGTGATTACCTCGAAACTCTGGATTGGGACAAAACGGCCCCGGGGCCGGATCTGCCGGCTGCAATCCTTGAAAAGACGGCGGCGAAATACAATGAAGCGCTGCAACGGATGACCAACCCGTAGGACGGCCCGCAGGCCCGTACGGAACTGATTCGCGGCTTAAGCTACCCCAACGGAGGTACAATAGGCTGATGATCGCCGGTCTCAACATCAAGCTTGACGAGCTAATCTGGGGAGATGTGCTGCACAAGTACGGCCTCCCTGGCCGCCTTGTCGCGGGCATACTGCGCAACCTGTATGCGGTGCTGCGTGACATCTTTACCGGCCAGCTGACACTGCGCGCCATGAGCCTTGTCTACACGACCCTGCTGTCGGTCGTGCCTCTTATCGCCGTCAGCTTCGCCGTGCTAAAGGGTTTCGGCGTCGACAAGGACCTCGAGCAATACCTCTACGGTGTGCTGGAACCGCTGGGCGAGAAAGGCGTTGAAATAACCGGGCAGGTTATGAATCTGGTCGACAACGTTCACGGTGGCGTTATCGGCGGCATCGGCCTCGCGTTTTTTGTCTACACCGCCATTTCCATGGTGCAAAAGATCGAGGAGAGCTTTAACTACGTCTGGTACGTTTCCAAGCCCAGGAGCTTCGCGACCAGATTTGTTGAGTACAGCGCGGTACTCATCATAGGCACACTTGCGGTCACGCTGGCTCTGCGCACAGTCGCCTCCCTGGGCAAAGAGGACCTCGTCGTATCCATGCAGGAAAACACGATGATCTCGCCGATCTTCGAGTTTGCCAGCAGCCTCACACCGTATGCGGTGATCATCGCGATCTTCACCTTCCTCTACAAGTTCATGCCGAACACCAACGTGAAACTCCGGTCTGCCCTGGTCGGCGGCTGTGCTGGCGGTTTCCTGTGGATAACCGCCAGCATGCTGTTCGGTGCGTTCGTCACAAACTCTTACGACAGGCAGGCTATTTACGCCAGCTTCGCCATTGCCATCACGGCGCTGATCTGGCTCTACCTGAACTGGCTGATACTGCTGATCGGATCGCAACTTGCCTTCTATTTCCAAAACCCCGCGTACATGAAAATTGGACGGCGTGAACCACGCCTGTCGAATGCCATGCGTGAGCGCCTGGCACTTAATATCATGCTGAATGTTGGCACCGCGTTTCGAGACTCATCGAGGTCAATTGATCTACGTGCCCTTAGCTCGAAACTCCGCATACCGTCGATTACGGTAGCGCCTATTATCCTGGGACTGGAAGCAGCCGGCCTCCTGACCACGGCGGAAAACGAAGAGCTGTTACCGGGGCGCGAAATGGCGCGCATCAAGCTCAATGACATACTCGCTGTTGTGCGCGTTGAGGGTGAAACCGGATCGCATCGTGAACCCAGATGGTCGAAGGCGGTCGCCACCCTTGGCGCAACGATCGACTCAGCCGTGGAATCAAGCCTGGGCGAAATGACCTTGTCGCAGCTCCTGGATGAAACCGAACAGCAGGCATGACCGGATCGAATCAGTCACTGCTCAGCCGCTACGCGCCTGCTATCGTCATCTCTTCCACCAGGATGGAGCCGCAACGAATGCCGCTGCGAATATCCTGATCGTTGCCAATTGCCGCAATGCGCTGATACAGCTCGCGCAAGTTGCCAGCGATCGTAACCTCGTGCACGGGGTACTGAATTTCGCCATTTTCGACCCAGTGGCCGACCGCACCGCGTGAGTAGTCACCTGTTACACCGTTGACGCCCTGCCCGATCAACTCCTGAACAATCAGGCCGGTACCCATCTTGCTGATTAACTCCGCCTGGCTCTGGCCGCTACCCGGGATAACCAGGTTCTGCGATCCACCGGCATTCGCCGTCGTCGTCAGGCCGAGCCGCCGAGCCGAGTAACTGCCGAGGATATAGGCCTGCAATACGCCACCCGCCACGATGTCACGATCGTAGGTTGCGACGCCTTCCCCATCGTACGATGCACTTGCCATCGCACCCGGCAAGTGCGGTCGCTCCTCGATATTGACGAAGTCCGGGAATACGGTCTCTCCTACTGCGTCGAGCAGGAATGACGAACGCCGATACTGGGCACCGCCTGAGATGGCCCCAATGGCGTGCCCTATGAAACCGCGTGCGACCTCGGGGACGTACAATACAGGCGCCCGGGTCGTTTTAATTTTACGCGCGCCAAGTCGGCTGACTGTTTTCTCGGCCGCGCGTCGACCGACCTCTCCCACAGCCTCCAACTTTTCAGCATCGCGTGCCGCCGTGTAGTGATAGTCACGCTGCATCAGACCGTCGGCTTCCGCAAGCAACACGCAGGTCACGCTGTGACTCGTCTTCGAGAAGCTACCAACAAATCCGTGCGTGTTCCCGTAAGCGCGCGTCCCCCGGTTTGTCGACACGGTTGCGCCCTCGGAGTTACTGATGCGCGGGTCGCATTGCAGGCCAGCCGCCTCCGACTCGATGGCCATGGCAATCGCCCTATCGGCGTCCAGGTCCCAGGGGTGATCGAGATCCAGATCCCTGATGTCTTTGCACAGGAGTTCGGGATCGGCCAGGCCGGAGTACTTGTCCCGGGCAGTCAGCGTGGCAAACGTACACGCCTTGGCAACCGCTTCTCGAATCGCCTCTGGCGACAAGTCGGACGTACTCGCATTGCCTTTCCGGGAGTCCTTGAACACGGTAATTCCGATACCGCGGTCATTGGTGTATTCGAGGCTTTCGACTTCACCCAGTCGCGCCGTGGCGGACAGGCCGGTATCCTGGCTTGCGGCTGCCTCAGCCTGATCCATGCCCCGCTGCTGCGCTTCATCGAGCGCCAGCTTAACGAGGCTTTCCAATTCGCTGCGGCCCAGCGATTCGCGTTTCGTGATTATTCCCATGCTAGACTCCCGCCCCCGGATAGCGGTCAAACCGCGGGAGGTACTTTAGCCGGTGGACGATATAAAGCCCAGCAAAAGCGCGAGAAAACGCGCATACCTGGCATTGCAGAAACTCGGAGAAGAACTCATCATGCTTCGTGAACCCGATCTGCTGGAGATGCCGCTCGACGAAGACCTCCTCGAGGCCATTAAGGAAGCGCGCCAGATCAAGGCACATGGTGCATTGCGACGACAAAAGCAGTACATAGGCAAGTTGATGGGCGCTCTTGAAGATCCGGAACCACTCCGCGAGGCGCTCGAGCGCCTGCGACGCAAGTAACAGCTGGTAATAGGCTTTCGATATGAGTATTGATGTCGGCATAATTATGGGTTCACGCTCCGACTGGGAGACGATGCGCCACGCCACCGAGACGCTCGATAAGCTCGGTGTTTCCTACGAAGTGCAGGTTGTCTCCGCACACCGCACACCTGACCTTCTGTTCGAGTACGCGGGCTCCGCCGTTGAGCGAGGCCTCAAGGTGATCATTGCCGGTGCCGGGGGCGCCGCGCACCTGCCGGGCATGGCCGCATCGAAAACGCGCGTCCCGGTGCTGGGTGTTCCCGTGCAGTCCAAGGCACTCAACGGCATGGACTCGCTGCTCTCCATTGCCCAAATGCCCGCCGGGATACCCGTGGGCAGCATGGCCATCGGTCGCGCGGGCGCAGTTAATGCAGCACTGCTTGCCGCAGCCATCCTGGCCAACGAAAACGAGGCCATTGCCACGGCTCTCGACACCTTCCGCGAGAACCAGACCGACAAGGTGCTGGGCGACAGCGACCCTCGCACGTAAGATTATGCGAATAGGCATTATTGGAGCCGGCCAACTCGGCCAGATGCTGGGCTACGCGGCCCGTAACCTCGGCGTCAACTGTCGGTTCGTCGATCCGTCCGACGCGCCTCCCGCTGCGGACGTTGGGGAGGTAATCCAGCGCCCCTTTGACGACGCCAGCGCGCTGGCCGAACTGGCCTCCACCTGCGATGTCGTTACCTATGAGTTCGAGAATGTGCCGGTGGCGGCGCTGCGCAGGATCGAAGGCAAGGTACCGGTGTACCCGCCCGCGGCTGCATTGCGACACGCGCAGGATCGCCTCGATGAGAAACGCCTGTTCGACCAGTTGGATATCCCACTACCCGGCTACCGCACGATCGATAGCCGTGAAGACATTGCAACCGCGATCGACCAGCTCGGCCTGCCGCTGGTCATCAAAACGCGCCGCCTCGGATACGACGGCAAAGGCCAGTTCATTATTCGCGAGCGCGACGATGTCGACAGCGCCTGGAAATCGCTGGGTGGAAATTCGCTCATTGCAGAGCAGTGGGTCAACTTTGACTACGAGGTATCCGCTATAGGTGCACGCAATGTAGCCGGCGATATCGTCATTTATCCTCTCAGCCGCAACGTCCACGAGGACGGCATTTTGCGTACGTCGCGCTCACCGGTCGACGCACCTCACTTGGCCGACCGTGCCGAGACATATGTGCGGCGACTGCTTGGCCATCTCGACTACGTTGGTGTTCTGGCCCTCGAATTATTCGTCTGTGATAACGACCTCATGGCCAACGAGTTTGCCCCGCGTGTACACAACTCTGGCCACTGGACGATCGAGGGTGCTGCAACGAGTCAGTTTGAGAATCACCTGCGAGCCATAATGAACAAACCCCTCGGCTCCACTGCAAGCCTCGGGCACGCCGGCATGATCAACCTGATCGGCGACATTCCCGACGCCGTCCGCTCACTGGAACAGGGTGTGTTGCACGACTACGGTAAGGCTGCCAGGCCGGGGCGTAAACTCGGCCACATAACAGTTACGGCTGAAACGGCCGCCGGCTGCGATGCGCTTGTCGACATAATCAGCCGGAGTGTGAACCAGTCGGCGTAGACGCATGAGACCCTGGGATAGCCAGTTAAGCAAAAAAGCAGGTAAACTTGATCGGACATGTCGTACCTGAGCCACTTCAATCTGCAAGAACAGCCGTTTCGGCTGACGCCGGATCCGGATTTCATCTACTGGAGCAAGCAGCACGCTCGCGCCAAAGCCTATATGGAATCGACCATCTGGCTGGCGGATGGCTTCGTGGTCATCACTGGTGAAATCGGCTCTGGCAAGACAACGCTGCTGCAGTCTTTCCTGTCAGAGCTCGATGATGACGTCGTTTACGCTGTCGTCTCACAGACGCAGCTTACGCCGACCCAGTTCCTGCAGGCCGTGCTGACCGAGTTCGGTTTCAAGCCATTCAACAAGCGCAAAGTTGAACTGCTGGACATGCTCAACATGTTCCTGATCGAGCAGTACTCGAACGGCAAAAAGGTCGTGCTCATTGTTGACGAAGCACAGAACCTCACCCACAAGGTCCTTGAAGAAATTCGCCTGATCTCGGGGATCGAAACACACAAGGAAAAAGTGCTGCGCATCATCCTGGCTGGCCAGCCTGAGCTGCGCAATTCACTGAATTCACCGGGCCTCAAGCAACTCGTACAACGCGTGCGCCTGCGTTTTCACCTCGGGCCGCTCGATCGCCGGGAAATGCATCAGTATATCGATCATCGCCTGAGTGTCGCCGGCGCCACCTCGAATCTATTTGAAGAAGACGCGTTCGAAACAATTCACCTTTATACAGGCGGTGTGCCGCGCCTGATTAACACGCTCTGCGATACGGCGCTGCTGTGCGCCTTTGCCGACGAGAAGAGCACCATTGGCCGCGACGATGTCATGACAGCCGTCACCGAACTCAACTGGAAAGAGCACGAGAGCAATACGGGTATTTACGAGAAGCTGCAGCAGATTCAGCAGCGCGAAGTCAACAGCTCGGATGTGACGCGCATTGAAGTCCGTAAGAGTGGTGAGGTCGTCCAGGAGCTGACGTTGCCGCTCGGTCGCGTCATCGTCGGCCGCTCGTCCGACAACGAAATTTTTATCAAGAGTAAATTTGTCAGCCGCCACCATGCGCAGCTGGTGAGCGACGCAAATGGCTGCGTGGTCGAAGACCTCAACAGCACTAACGGTGTGTTCCTCGGCGAGAAGCAGATCAAGAAATATCGCCTGCGCGACGGTGATGTTGTATCGCTGGGCGTACATGAGCTTGTGTACCACGACCTGCGCCAGCCGGAAGCCGTTTTGCAGGACCAGCTCGATACCCGGCCCGACGACGAAACAGACGACCAGGACTCGGCCGTCAACGAGCAGCAGGGCTAACCTGCCCTGGCCCTAGTAGTCCTGCCGCTGTCCGACGCGGCGATCCGTCCTGCGGTGATCACGCCGCTTCAACAGCACCACCAGACCGGCCACGAGGCTCGCAAAGCCCACGACAAAGCAGATCGTCGGCATGTACCAGTAGTTGAGGTACATCGACAAGCCAAGCGCGACCAGCCCCACCAGGAGGTAGAAGTACGGCAGGCTTTCGTAAATTGGCTTGGAGACCCACATGCCAATTCATTTTCCATAGCCGGGGGCGCATGTAAAGTGTCCCAACGAAAAAGACCCGGCCAATGGCCGGGTCTGGTAATCGTGTCGCTCGATGTAAGTCTTTGATCTGGCTCAGGAGCGACCGCCTCCGAACAGACCGAAAATGCGCGAAAGTATCGACTCTGACAGACCGTCTACGGCGAGGTCAGGTTCGAAATCTCCGGCATCGCCGCTAAGCCCCTGCAAAAACTGCTGGGAATCGGCGTCCATGTCATGCTCTATGATTGTGCTATCGAATGCCATTATCGAACCCCTCCATGAGATGCGATAACTCTACTATCAAGATATTTCGAATGAAGTGAGATATCTCACATTGTTGGGCGGGAACTCACCGATTGACAATTTATGTGAAATACGATTGCGAGCTTATGCGGTACCACCGACGGTTAATTCGTCGATCTTGAGCGTTGGCTGCCCGACGCCTACCGGCACCGACTGCCCTTCCTTACCACAGGTCCCAACCCCGGTATCAAACTGCAGGTCGTTGCCAACCATCGATATCTTGTGCAACGCTTCGGGACCGTCGCCGATCAACATCGCGCCCTTAACCGGCGTCGTCACCTTGCCATTCTCGATCAGGTAAGCCTCGCTGGCCGAGAACACGAACTTGCCAGACGTGATGTCGACCTGCCCACCACCGAAATTCGGTGCGTAGAGGCCCTGGTCGACCGACGCGATAATCTCCTCCGGATCGTGCTTGCCGGCGAGCATGTAAGTATTAGTCATTCGCGGCATCGGAATATGCGCGAACGACTCGCGACGGCCGTTTCCAGTCGCATCAACACCCATCAACCGCGCGTTGAGTTTATCCTGCATATAGCCTCGCAGGATGCCGTTTTCGACCAGCACGTTGTACTGCCCGGGTGTGCCTTCGTCGTCGATTGCCAGAGACCCACGACGGTTCGCGATTGTTCCATCATCGACAATGGTGCAGAGATCGGATGCCACCTTTTGACCGACTTTGCCGCTGAATGCCGAAACACCCTTGCGGTTAAAGTCACCTTCAAGTCCATGCCCGACCGCTTCGTGCAGAAGGATTCCGGGCCAGCCATTGCCGAGCACAACGGGCATCGTCCCCGCAGGCGCCGGCTGTGACTCAAGTTGTACGACAGCCTGGCGCACAGCTTCGCGAGCGAAGTCGAGCGGGATGTCGCCGTCGAGGAAATAGTCGAGGTCCGCACGGGCACCGCCGCCGGCGTAGCCCTGCTCACGCTGTCCGTCCTGTTCGAGAATGACACTGACGTTCAGGCGAATCAGCGGCCGAACATCGGCAGCCAGGGTGCCGTCGGACGCCGCCACCAGTACCAGGTCCTGGCTGCTTGCCATACTGATAATGACTTGCTCAACCCGCTGATCGAGCGCACGCGTTGCGGCATCGAGTTCGAGCAACAGCTGCGTCTTCTGCGCGTCGTCGATGCTCGTCGTCGGATCCGACTGCGAATACAGGGCAGGCGCAGTGCTGCGCTGCCAGGCCTGGACACGTTTCTCCTGCCCTTGCCGGGCAATCGCTCGCGCCGCGCCTGCGGCCGATTCGAGCGCCGGAAGTACGAGCTCATCGGAATAGGCAAATCCTGTCTTCTCGCCGCTGTTGGCGCGCACACCAACGCCCTGGTCAAGACTGAAGCTGCCTTCGCGAATAATGCCGTCTTCCAGTGTCCAGCTTTCCTGGCGTGTTACCTGAAAATACAGGTCCGCGTAATCGACACCACCGCGCATCAGGCTGCCAAGTGTCGTCGACAATGTTGCTTCACCAAGCCCGGCGGGCTCCAGCAATCGCGTCATTACCGCATCAATCATGGAATTCTTGCTCAATATATCTCTCGTAATGTTCGGCCGTCAGGTCAGACGACGGTTCGCCAGTGCCGGAAACTCACTACGTAAACGTGTCGGCATCTCGGGATCGATATCGGCGGCGACTACGCAGTTGCCCTCCGCCTGTTCCGCCAGAACTCGGCCCCAGGGATCGCAAATCAATGAATGTCCAAACGTCGAACGGTCATCCGGGTGCAGGCCATATTGCCCCGGTGCGATGACATATGCCAGATTTTCAATCGCGCGGGCCCGCAGCAGCGTATGCCAGTGCGCCTTGCCCGTCGTTGCCGTAAAGGCTGCAGGCACAGTGAAGACCGTCGCACCGGCGTCAACGAGCTGCCGAAACATCTCCGGGAAACGCAGGTCGTAGCAAATCGTGAGGCCAATACGGCCTATGGGTGTAGCGACTGTGACTACCTCGTCGCCCGGATACATCGAGTTCGACTCGCGATACGACTCCTGCTCGTCCACGAGATCAACATCAAACAGATGAATCTTGCGATACAGTGCCTGTGCCTTGCCCGCAGCGTCGTACACCGGGCATGCGCCGTAGACGCGCTCTGCGCCTATTTCAGGTGACACGAGCGGCATACTGCCGCAGACGATCCAGAGGCAGTGTTTCGCGGCGGCGGCGGACAGAAATGCCTGGATCGGCCCTTGACCCGGTTCCTCGGCATGTAGCGCCTTGTCCCTGGCACGCTCCGGCATCAACGTAAAATTCTCCGGCAGTGCAGCAAGAACGCAGCCATCGGCTGCGGCTTCAGCGAGCAGTCTATCTGCGAGCTCGAGATTGGCCCGCACGTCCCGACCGCTGTTCATCTGAATGGCTGCTACGCGCATGTCACTCCTGCCCCGCTTCACTAAGGCACCCGGCGAGGTCACCGTAACGCACAAATGAATCTGAATTGATCGATTCGATGTCGGGCTCTTCCCACGGACCCGATATACCGTAGTACACCTCGCCAACCGACTGCAGCGGTTTCTTGAAAATCTGCGAGAAGATCAGCATTGCAGCTGCGCCTGGAGGCCCACCAACCACCGCACCGACGATAGGCAGCGTATTGCCGACCTTGGCGCTCACAACGGCCCCCTGTTCGTACTCGCTGTTGGGCAGATCGACCTGCCCAACCACGCCAATCAGGGCGGCCGGACCTTCCAGCGACATGTCACAGGTCGACGCGACCCCTTTTTCGAAACTGAAGTTCCCGGCGATGCTGTCGTATCGAAAGCCCTTATTGAATACATCGCGGAAATCGAGCGACAGGCGGCGCGGCAATGCGACAAAACTGACAAGGCCGAGCATGCGGCCGGCACCAGGTTCAACCTCCTCGAGCGCACCGTTCTCAAGGCGCATCTGCACCTTGCCGTCGAGAACGTCAAGGAAACTCGCGCGTGGTCCGCCCGACCAGCTCATATCGACGACAACACCCATCGACTCACCGCTGATCCCCTGCACAAAATCCAGCCGGGCCAGCGTTGTCCTGACGTCACTACTATTCAACGTTGCCGTGATGTAAGTACGGCTTCCCATCTCATCATTTTCATCGACGACCCAGCCGCCGGTCCCCACAATGCCAAATGACGCATCCGTAGCGCTCAGCTTCTCAGCCACCAGCCCCTCTTCCGTCCGTACGATATTCAATTCGACAGCGCCAAAGTAGCGATCACCGAGCGCAAACTCATCGGCGGTCATTGTGATTGGCGGCAACTTTCGTGGGTCAAGAGTCGAGGCCGATGGTGGCGTGACCTCGTCGCCCGGAAGGCGCATACGCCCCATCTCGACAACCATGGCGCGATCACCGCCGAAGTCATAGGGAACGAAGACGGAGCCGGAGACGTCTTCGCCCTCTATCTGGACCAGCCAGTCTCGTGCACTGCGATCGAGCCGCACATGATGGTTCCGCAAGTGTTGCCCGATGGCGAACAGGTCATCGACCTGCACGTCGATGGAGCGAATACGTTCCGCAGCGCCCACTTTCTTTTCTCCGCTGCGCGAGAGATTCAGCCAGTCTTCCAGGCGGACCGTTGTGGTCTCGCCGCGAATATGCAGACCGCGTGTTTCGGCTGGCAACATCTCTCCCGGCCCGGCCATGAGTACGCCACGATCAAAATCCCATACACCCTGCAGTTGGCTAAACGACAAACGCCAGGCCATGCCGTTTTCGGCCTGGCCGATACTCTCGATTAGCTCGCCGCCCGGCATGAAAACAAGCTCGCCGGACAACTGCATCGCCTCGTTCGCCGGTTTTCCGACAGGATCCGGGAGGTCGAGCGCGAGTCCCTCCAGCGCCGTATCAATCTCGATCGTGAAGGGTCGGCGCGGCGTCTGGCCGCCGCGCGGGAACATCACACGCGCCGTATAGTCGGCTGCGCCATCAAGCAATCCCTCAAGAGGAATGTGGAGATCCTCCACCACGGCCTCTGACGTAAGGAGTCCGGTCACGGTCGCTATCGCAAATACGCTCGGGTCCTCCGACTGGTCCAACGCAATGTTCACGTCCTGCCCGAGGAAGCGACCGCCCAGGTTATCGCTCTCGAGGTAGTCGCGAGTAATCGTGACCTCGCCAATCAGGTCTTCGATCGGCGCCGGGAAACCGTCGATCGACATCGAGCCGCTGTTGCTGCGCAATACGCCGTCGAGCGTCGCATCGACGGCGCGTTTGAGCGGCACCATCAGATCGAACTGGAAAGATGCTTCACCATCAACCGTCACCCGTTCCAGATGCCCACCCAACAGTTCGTTGAGCCGACTTTGCACTGCGTACTGATGCAGCGTGGCGAGCGTGCCCGTCGTCAGCGCCTTGATCCTGAGGACCGGGTCCAACAGGTCATCGATCTCCACCTCGGAATCGACCGATGCGTTGCCCGCACTGATCGAATTATTCTTCACCGAATACAGGCGAGTATTGTCAAGAACCATCTCAACATCGGCCCGTTCGACTGCCGGCCAGTCAGGATGGAACTTCAGTGTTACGTCGCGAGCTGACCCTTTAATCAGGAGATTTCCACCCTTGTTCCTGAAAAACTCCCTGTCGAGTACTCCGTCCATGTGCAGTGTCCCGCGCGCGATGGAGCCCTTCACCAGCGACTTTTTCAGCCAGTCCTTGAGTTTCGGTTTCATCACCTTGTGTGGCAGGTAGGCATACGCAGCGGAAACGTCGGTGACACTGAATGAACTGTCGTACTCGATCGTCGGCGGTCGGTCCCGATACAGCGTGAGATCGCCACGACCACGGTTCTCGAAGATCGCATTGGCCATGCGAATATTGTCTGAATTAAAGCGCGTCGTCTCATCTTTGTGGCGCCAGATGACCATGCCGTTTACCACATCAAGATCGAACGGCCCGTCAAATACTTGTGGTAGCTCGATTATCAGGTTTCTGGAGCGAACCTCGATGCGACCACCCGGGCGCTCGCCATTGATGTAGCCGCTAAAACCGCTAATGCCGGGACGCCTGCCACTTGCTGCGAAGCCAACGTCCTCTAGGTCAACCGTGATGTCGAAGTAAGGCACTTCTCCGCCAAGTTCGGAGACCGCGAGTTCCAGATCGCGAATCTCCCCGCGTGGAGCCAGATTCCGCAAGAACTCGCGCTGCATCTCCGGCAGCCACGGCAGCAGCAGTAAGCTGTCGTCGAGATTTATATAGGATGCGCGCGCCCTGAAGTCAGCTATCTCACCGCCTGCCCCCATCTCAGCCCGGGCCCGCAACGACGACTCAGGCCACGTGCGGCCTTCAGTGGCGATCTGGGCTTCCTCGGCCGCCACGAGCCAGCCATCGAATGATCTATCAAGCTCAAAACGGCCGGACAGATCGAACTTTCTATCTTCAGCGAACGATACGTCGTCGAGATCGAGGCGAACCGACGCATGACTGACGTTCTTTCCATGTACCGCAAACGAGACATCGACATCTCCACCACCGGACAAAATGCGTCCATTCAGCGCCGGGTGTAACGCCGACCAGCCCTGCAGCGCGATACCATTGGCCTCGACCGATACGTCCCAAAATCGCTGCTCCGCGGGACGATTCGTCAGCTGCGTGGCCGCCAGGTTGATGCCTTGCCCGAGGTCGTCCGGCAACCCCACATTCGCGTCAAGAGCGATCCGATTCTCATCCGCGCTAACCACAACCCTCGGCACACTAAAAAAGTGTGGCCGCTCGTGGCCGGGCTGAAGAAAACGAACCTCAATGCGTTCGCCAACAAACTCGACGTCACCCAGTCGCTGCCGGACGCCACTTTCGGCTATGGGCAGCTCACCAACCGGGCGGCCCTGAACCCACCACTCGCCGTTCTCGAGCTGACGTATGTCGATGCTGGTGCCGCGAATCACCACGCGGTCAACGACAATTTCTTGTTCGAACAGCAAGCGACTCGCCGAAATACCAACGCTCACTAGCTCCGCGGCGATCGCCCGGGTCTGGGTGTCCAGGTGAGCAAGCTCGGTCTCGTAAAACTCGATTTCCGGCCCGCGCAAGCCCCAGCGCGCGTTCATCCCGGAAAACTGAACCTCCATGCCAATGATGTTGCTGGCCCAGTTCTCGATGTCGTCCTGATATTCAGGCAAGCGCGGCAAAAACAGTCGGAACAATCCGACCAGAATTGCCAACAGGATAACGAGCGCGGCCGCAGAATACGCGGCGAGCTTGAGCATTTTCCTGAAGAACTGTTTCATCCGCTCGCTGTGCCTACATCAGTACTACGTCAAACTGGTCCTGTAGATAAAGGGACTCTGTCTGCAGACGAATTGACTTGCCGGTCTGCTCTTCAAGCTCCGCAAGACTACGCGCCTGCTCATCAAGCAATAATTCAATAACATCCTGGTTAGCCAGCACCATGACCTCTTCGAACTCGAACTGACGCGATTGCCGGATGATCTCGCGAAAGATTTCGAAACACGCCGTTTCGGCGGTCATGACGAAACCACGCCCGGAGCAGGCTGGACAATCTTCACACAGAACGTGCTGGAGACTTTCCCGCGTGCGCTTGCGCGTCATCTCCACAAGTCCCAGCGGCGAGACCGGGGTAATATGGTGACGCGCATGATCGGTCGCCAGCGCCTGTTCGAGCGCTTTAAGAACGCTGGCGCGGTGATCGAGTTCCTCCATGTCAATGAAATCGATGATGATGATACCTCCGAGGTTCCTGAGTCGCAGCTGCCGTGCTATCGCGACTGCCGCTTCCAGGTTAGTACGGTAAATCGTCTCCTCGAGATTGCGATGACCCACATAGCCACCGGTATTGACGTCGACGGTCGTCATCGCTTCGGTCTGATCAAAAATAAGATAACCGCCCGATTTCAACGGAATATTCCTTTCCAGGGAGCGACGAATCTCGTCCTCGATACCGTGCAGGTCAAAGATCGGGCGGCGGCGATTGTAGAGTTCGATGTCGGGACCCTTCTCGGGAAGATAGGTTGTCGCGAATTCCTGCATGGCCGCATAGTCACTCTCAGAGTCGACGAGAACATTCTCGACATCACCAGTCACCATGTCCCGCAAAACACGTAACGGCAGCGATAAGTCCTCATGTACCAGCGTTTTTACACTGCTCTTGCTGCACCGCTCCTGAACAACATCCCACAATCTGATCGAATATCGCAGATCGGCGGCGAGCGCCTCCCTGTCTGCGCCTTCTGCAACGGTTCTGACAATGGCGCCATACCTGAGGTCTTTTTCCGCGAGCAGTTCTTCGACCACGCCGCGCAAACGCTCGCGCTCTTCCTCGTCCTCGATGCGGACGGAAATACCCACCGTATCGCTGCATGGCAGGAGTACAAGATGCCGCGATGGCAGCGTAATGTAAGTGGTTAGCCGCGCTCCCTTGTTGCCCAGCGGATCCTTCACGACCTGCACCATGATTTCGTCGCCTTCCCGCACAAGCTCCCGAATATTCGGAAGCTCGGCCCCGTCCTCAGGCACCTTCGGCTTGGCGATATCGGAAGCGTGCAGAAACGCTGTGCGCTCGAGGCCGATATCAATGAACGCCGCCTGCATGCCAGGCAGGACACGCATCACCCGGCCTTTATAAATATTGCTGATCAATCCACGGCGTGCCGCACGTTCGACGTAGACCTCCTGCACAACGCCATTCTCAAGTAACGCGGCACGCACCTCACTGGGCGTCACATTAATGAGAACCTCTTCTTTCTGGGATTCGTCTGTCATTGCTGTCTGTCAGGTCATCAGGCCGAGGCCAGCTTCATTCAGCAGCGCCACGGTCTCAAACACGGGCAGTCCGACCACGCCGGAATAGCTGCCCTCGATCCGCTCGACAAACGCACCGCCCAGGCCCTGTATGGCGTAGGCGCCAGCCTTGTCGCGCGGCTCCCCACTTTGCCAGTATGCGAGCGCTTCGTCGCGACTGATTTTGCGAAAATAGACTTTGGTTTCCGACAGTACGGTGCGCGTAAAGTCCGCACTGCCAAGCGCCACACCGGTAACCACCCTATGGCCCCGGCCAGAGAGTGCAGCCAGCATGGTCAAGCAATCGGCTTCGTCTGCCGGTTTGCCCAGAATGCGGCCATCGACAACCACGGCCGTATCAGCGCCGAGGGACAGATGTCCCGGGCCAGGCGCGGCAGCCTCGGCCTTTGCGACAGCGAGCCGCAGCACCATATCGTCCGGAACCTCGTCAACCAGCGGGGTCTCGTCCACATCCACATGAACAACCGTGAAGTCGAGATTCAGCGCGGCAAGAATCTCCCGGCGTCGCGGCGACGTCGAAGCAAGATGCAGAATAGGTAGCATGCTCATTGGGGCCTCGTTACACGCGGTGATACGGATGGCCGGTATGCAGAGAATGTGCCCGATACAGCTGTTCAGCGAACAACACTCGCGCCAGTCCGTGCGGCAGGGTCAGCTGCGACAATGACCACGTGAAATCGGCACGTTGCTTACAGCTGTCGGCGACGCCATCGGGGCCACCTATAACGAAACACAGGTCGCGACCGTCTATCTGCCAGTCCGATAGTTTGCCGGCGAGTGCCTTGCTCGTCAGCTGCCTGCCGCATTCATCGAGCAGGACCACCTGCTCCGACTGGCCAAGCTTGGCGAGGATCAACTCGCCCTCGGCCTCCATGGCCTGGCGCGACTTGTCATTCTTGTTGCGGCGGACCGTAGGAATCAGGTCAAGGCGGAACTGCCACTCGCGCGGAAGACGCTCGGAATAGGTACTAAAGGCCTCGTCCACCCAGGACGGCTGACGATCACCAACGGCCAGAAGTCGAATATGCACGGGTCAACCTTCGGTTGCCGCCGCATCCCCGCTCGGGCGGATCGACCAGAGTTTCTCCAGGTTATAGAAATCACGCACCTTGGGCAGCATCACGTGCACCAGCGTGTCTCCGAGATCGAGCAATACCCACTCGCCCCCTTCTTCACCTTCGATTCCGATCGGTCGACGACCGGCGGCTTTGGCCTTATCGGCGACGTTATCAACCAGCGCCTTGACGTGGCGGTTCGATGTGCCACTGGCAACGACCATGTAATCGGTCACGGTGGTCATGTCGCGAACATCCAGACGCACTATGTCCTTGGCCTTGATGTCGTCCAGCGCTTCTACGACCAGGTCGGCGAGTGCTTCACTGTTCATACATGGTTCTCTGCGTTGCTCAAATTCTATCTCCTTCAGCCGCGGACACGAGTCCGTAACAATCAATAAATCTTCATATCCAGTATCGCGTCACGCACCTGATCAGGCATCAGGAAGCGTGGATCGCGGCCTGCAGCAATCAGGTCCCGAATCTCGGTCGACGCAATTTCGAGTTGTGTCACCGCGTGAATATGAACCCGCCCATTTTTCATGCTGTGCAAGTCGTCAACGCGATGCGTGCCATGCTCGCTGATCAGTTCACCCAGCACGCCAATGTCCGGTGCCTTCCAGCCAGGACGATGGGCGACAACGATATGCGCGATCTCGAGAATCTCGTCCCAGCGGTGCCAGCCCGGCAAACCAAGAAACGCATCCATTCCTACGATAAGACCCAACGAGCGGTCAGGAAATTCCTCCCGCAGCGACGTTAACGTATCCACGGTGTAGGACGGCCCATCACGTCGCAGCTCGCGGTCGTCGGCAATAAAGCCTTCCTGCCCTTCGATCGCGAGTTGCACCAGACGCAAGCGCTCCTGTGCGCTCGCGTACGTGACACCCCGATGCGGCGGATCACCGCAGGGAATAAAGCGGACCTCGTCGAAGCGCAGGGCCTGCAGCATTTCGAACGCGGAGCGCAGATGACCGTAATGCACCGGATCGAAAGTGCCACCGAATACGCCGATGGGCTTCATGTGCGCGCCATGCCCACGACGATATCTGTCGCCATCTGCCATGGGTCACCATAGCGCTGGCCTTTGGCGGCCGCATCTGCGCGGCCGCTGGCTTTCAGCATACGATGAAACTCTCCGTGCCGATGACGGCTGATGCAGCTGCGCATAAGTCCCTGGCGATTGCTCCAGACGCGGGCGGCCTGCATGGCGCTGCCAAGATCTGTTCCCTGCCGGACGGCATCGTCAAGGGTAGCCAGTGTTCGCAATTCGCGCGTCAATGCCCACATGACAATGACGGGTTCGACGCCCTCGGCTTTGAGGCCACCGAGAATTTTCACCGCGCGCGGTGCATCTCCTGCGATTGCTGCATCGGTCAATTTGTAGACGTCGTAACGACTGCTGTTTGCGACAGCCTTGTTGACGTCCTCGGCCGTTACCTTGCCTTCGCCCAGTAACAGGCGGAGTTTTTCAATTTCCTGGCCGGCCGCGAGCAGATTGCCTTCGACGCGATCGGCGATCAGTGCCACGGCATCACGATCGGGCTGCAACCCCGTCTGGCGCATTCGATTGGCGATCCATCCTGGCAGCTCACGCACGCCGACGGGCCAGATCGGCAGGCTTACGCCCTTCTGGTCAAGCGTCTTCGCCCACTTCGAACTGGTACTACTCTTGTCGAGCTTTGGAGCCGTCACGATGAACAGCAACTCGGGCCCCGCCTGCTCGGCAAGATCAACGATCGCCTGGCCGCCGGTGCGCCCGGGCTTACCGGTCGGCAGTCGCAGCTCCACGATTCGCTGCTCTGCAAATAACGACAGGTTGCCGGTCGACGCCGTCAATGAATGCCAGTCAAATCCGGTTGTCGCGACGTGCAACTCGCGCATACCAAAGCCTTTGGCCCTCGCCGCTCCGCGAATCTCGTCGAGCGCTTCGTTAACAAGCAGGTGTTCGTCACCAGTGACGAGGTAGCAGGGAGCAAGCGAATTCTTGAGATGGGGTGAAAGCTGGTTAGCCCGGATTTTCAAACAAGCTGCTCCATGAGAATGGCCTCGCCTTCGAGCAGGACCGGGATGCCCTCATCGACCGGATAGACGCGTTTGCCGTCATCAGTGACCAGTGCTTCAGCCAGGGGCTCCACCAGTTTGACCCCCTCGTGCGTCTCAAGCTTGCCAGCCGCGATAGCGGCATTGACCTTCTCGAGTTTGTCTTTCTTCAATATAGACAGGCCCTTATACGTAACCGGGCAGCGCAGAATTGTTAGCAGGCGTTTATCCATGGCGCTTATTGTAGCGCTTCAGCCCTGCTTGAGCACGGTCGCCAGCTCAATATTTCCGCTTGTTTCGGCCGCCTGAATTGCGGCCGGCAGGTCTTCCGGGAACGGCTTGAAGGCGTCCCTGATCAAGCGACAGCGCATGATGACCTTAAGCGCGGGAATCCGCTCACCGTGGGCAAGCATGTCGTGGATGTAGTGCTGCGCAAAAAATAGCGCATGCTGCTGTTGCTCCCAGCGCAGCATGTTCTCGAAGTACCAGGCCCAGGCCGCAACCGGATCCTGGTCCTTCTCGAGTTCACTGAAGATATGTTTGAAGCCGCCCTCCCGATTATCGCGACTGATAAAACCGTACGCGTGCGCCAGCACGGACGCCCGCTGCTTCTCAATATCGGACGAAATCTCGGCTGACGTTTTTTCAAGGGGTTCGGGAATATCGATCTCCTCAAATAGACCATAGGGTTCAATGAGGCTACCGGTGACCGAGAAAAACGAGAACACCAGGAACATCTGTACAAGATTGGCCAGCAAAAAGGGGAGGCTGTCACTCAGGTAAGCAAGCCAACCCGAGAGTTCAAGATAGGCCGAGGCGATCAACAATGTGTTACCGCAGCGGCCGATGAGTCGGAAGAGCGCGACCGGATTCAGGCTCTGTAAGGGTGAGCGTGTGATAGCCAGGACCGAGAGCGAAGCCGGCAGGAACAGGCTCGCCACCAGCGACACCACGAACGCCCATTGGACACCAAATCTTGCTCCAATCGCGATGACGGCCCACGTAGTCAGGGCACACGGAACCACCGGAAACAACGTCCATGCATTGCCGAACCAGCTGAAGAAATCGATGTCGGGCGTGGTTGGCTCGACCCCGCGCGCCCTGGCTTCCAGAATAATCATCTGGAAACGCAACAGTGCCGGGATGACAAGAAACATCAGGAACAGGCCAAGCACCCCGCCCCACGCGGCGAATGAAACTGCCAGCCAGAACACCAATAGCGGCACCACGACGGCCATAGCGGTGACCGGATAAAAAATTGCGCGGATCAGCTCAGTCGGCCGCATGCGTGTGCTCATCTGTACCGGGTACCGGATCGTAGCCCGCCCCGCCCCAGGGGTGACATCGACCCATGCGCTTTATCGCCAGCCAACCGCCGCGGAATACGCCATGAACCTGCAGCGCTTCGATAGCGTAGCTTGAGCAAGTCGGTTGATAGCGGCAGTTCGCACCCAGCCAGGGAGATATCGCCAGGCGATAGAAGCGCACGAGTCCAATGAGCGGCTTGGCGAGTGCGCGACTGATTGCACTTGGCATCAGGCGTCCTCTAGTGCCTCTGTCGCGAACCTGCGTATGGCCTGGAGCATTGAGCTGAGGCCGTTGCTGCGTGTTGGGCTCAGATGGCTTTCGAGCTGCAGCGCCGTAACGAAATCTGGCGGCGTGTCGAGAATATCCTGCGGATAACGTCCACTGTACAGCCGCAGTAGCAAAGCAATGAGCCCCGAGACGATGGCCGCATCGCTGATGGCGCGAAACTCCAGACGACCGTCTTTCTTGTCTGCGACAAACCACACCTGCGACTGACAGCCGCGTATACGATTTTCCTCGGTACGCAGTTCCTCGGGAAACTCGGGCAGACGGCGCCCCAGATCGATCAGGTACTGGTAGCGATCCATCCAGTCCTCAAACAACTCGAAGTCCGAGATGAGCTCGTCCTGTGCGACAGCGATTTCGTTACTCACGATCAGCTCCGTCGCCAGGTTGTGCCCCCCGGCCCGTCCTCGATGGTGATACCCATCTCGGTGAGCTGGTCGCGAAAACCGTCAGCGGCGGCCCAGTCCTTGTTTGCCCGGGCATCATCGCGCTTCTTTATGAGAGCTTCGATCTCGCCTGAGGCAATATCACCTTTCACATCTCCGGCGAACCAGGCCTCCGGGTCACTATCCAGCAGGCCCAAAAGCTCACCCGCTGCGTACATCTGTGCAGCGAGCGATTCCATCTCTGCCGGATCGTTGGACTTGTTTAGCGCGCGCGCAAGTGCGAAGAACTCCGCCATGGCCTTGGGCGTGTTGATATCGTCCTCGAGAGCCGCCACGAGAGTCTCGGGCACCTCGGCTGCGGCGCGTACTGCGTCGGATATCTCGATCCCCCGCAATGCCCCATAAAGACGATCGAGTTGTCGGCGCGCCCCGGCAAGCGTCTCCGCAGACCAGTCCAGCGGCTGCCTGTAATGCGCGCTGAGAAGCGCCAGGCGGATAACCTCGCCCGGAATGGTCTCGATCAAATCGTGCACGAGCAGGACATTGCCCAGCGACTTCGACATCTTGGTCTCGTCGATGCTCAGGAAACCGTTGTGCAGCCAATAGCGCGCGAACGGCGCACCACCATGAGCACAACTAGATTGCGCGCACTCGTTTTCATGATGTGGGAAGACCAGATCCTGGCCACCGGCGTGGATGTCGATGGTATCGCCCAGGTGCTTTTCCGCCATGGCCGAGCACTCGATGTGCCAACCAGGCCGACCACGCCCCCAGGGGGAGTCCCAACCCGGCATTTCCCGGTCCGACGGTTTCCACAAGACGAAGTCCTGGGCTGCCTTCTTGTATGGCGCCACTTCGACGCGAGAACCTGCGATCATCTCGCGCAAATCACGTTTGGAGAGCTCACCGTAGTGCTCATGTGATGCAACATCGAACAGCACATGCCCTTCGGCTGCGTACGCATGGCCTTCGTCGATTAGCTTCTGAATCATCGCGATCATGACATCGATGTGTTGCGTGGCGTGCGGCTCGATATCCGGCGGCTGGACGCCCAATGCACCCATGTCGTCGTTGTAGGCTTTGGTGAACTTGGCGGTGATCTCACCGATTGGCTTACCGGTCTCGCTGGAGGCCGCAATGATCTTGTCGTCCACATCAGTAATATTGCGGGCGAACGTCAGCTGATAGCGGCGGCGCAGAATACGCGCCAGCAGGTCGAACACGACCGCGGGCCGGGCGTTGCCGATGTGCGCGAAGTTGTAGACCGTTGGCCCACACAGGTACATCGTCACCTTGCCCTCCTCGAGAGGCTCAAACGGGACTTTCTTGCCCTGGAGCGTGTCGTGTAGCTGAATCGTCATTATTTCTGGGTCCGGCTGGTCGAAAAACGCAATCATAACAACATTGATGGGTGCTGCTACGATTGATGACCGTAGCTCCTATAGGTATTCTTCTCGCCCGCATTTTTTATAGAGATATCCCAATGTCAGGCGCCCCCGTCCGTTTTCAAGCCCGCACATCCATCGAACAGGTCGAGGAAGGCCACGATCTCGCGCCAAAATTCGATGATCGGGGTTTGATTACCGTCGTAACCACAGACGCCGACAGCGGCGAACTACTGATGCAGGGATATATGAACAGCGAGGCGCTGCGGCTGACCATTACGACTGGCGAGGCCCACTACTACAGTCGCAGTCGTAAGACGCTGTGGCATAAGGGCGCAACAAGCGGTCTCGTCCAGACGGTCAGAGACCTGCTCGTCGACGATGACCAGGACTGCATCTGGCTGCGCGTCGACGTCGCCGGCGGCGCGAGTTGCCATGTCGGCTATCGCAGCTGCTTCTACCGCAAGGTTCCGGTTGGCAATGACTTTGAGGCAAAACAGTCGAAAGGTTGGGTCGAGCTTGAATGGACGGAAACCGAGAAGGTCTTTGACCCGGACGAGGTGTACGGCGACACGCCGAACCCGACGATCCTTTAACTTGTTCTTCCTGGTTCACCCGCGTCCGGTAGGCAATTGCACTGATTTCTGACGCTGGCGACGAATCGCGGCTTAATGCTTACCCGCAGTTGTCTTGTCGCCACTGTGAATTCTTAAGAACCACACCAGAACCGCAGCTGCGCACAGCATTAATCCACTGAGGAATCCCAGCGGTTCATCCCCGAACTTGACGAGCATCAGCGAACCACAAAGCAGATGAACCAGGGGAAGAAACTGATATAGCCTTGGGTGGAGCCAGATTTTTCGCATTTTCGCCTCCTTCCATATGGATCCATCAGCTTAATCGCAACGACCCAAGAGGCGATGCGAGGTGCGTCACGTTTCTATCCTGGTTATTGAACCGCGCAGCCATTGTTGGCGGTTCCGAGGATGATGACAGCCAAGCCTGTCCCGGCGAGCCCGTAGGTTTTTGCGCCGTTGTCCGCTTAGCACCCGGAAGCTACCATTGGGTCAAATAGGC
>JAIBDF010000219.1 GCA_024679535.1 Chromatiales bacterium | reverse complement strand
GCCTATTCGAGTGACGGACGGAAAAATGGCAAACGCGTATGCCTGCTCGAAATAGGCTTGCGTCCGCGGCACCCGTTCACGCAATCGGTCGATCGCGGCCGCCGCCTTAACCTGGAGTTTGTCATCCACATTCGCCTCCCAGGCGGCGAACGCAGGAAAGCTGGCAAGCAGCAATGCACCGATCAGGACTAACGCCGTTCGCTTCATGGCTGGCACTCCAAATGTGCGGTCAGCCAGTCAGACCCGCCAGACACATCACCCAGAAGATCGGACGTGCCGAAGATACCGGATCGATGCACAATCGTCAGTCCCGCGTAGCACTTCTGCAACCATGTAGCCTTGGAAACTCTGCGCAACGGGAAATCCACAGTCATTTCCAGGTAGTTAATAAAGTGTGATGTATTGTCATCCTTTCCGGCCTGCTTGCGCTGCTCTGCTATGGGCACCTTGTCCGCGTAAGACATACCGAAGCCAAAGCCCCAGCGAAAGACTTCTTCTTTGCTCCACGGTGAGTAACCCGTCCCCCTTGCCATTATGTATGCCGCATAGCTCGAGAACTTTCCGTTGCCCTCTTCTTCCTCGTAGTGCCGAAACAGCGCTACCCGTCCCAGATAGTCGACGCGCTTACCGTCGCTCAATAATTTACTGAGGGTCAGTCCCCCGATATTCGTATCGGCGACGGTGCTTTTACTGAAGTCACCCTGATCGATTTCGCTGACAATATTGCCATCGGCCTGATAGCCATAATTGACGCGCCAGGACCATTCGCCAATACGATCTTCGTCCATGATGTAATCGGGTTTACGGGCATTACCGAATAGATAGGTGCCTCCCACGAATGCTGTTGAGAAAGAATCCTCATCGACCAACGGACTATCGACAACCACGGAGTCCGCTCCGCCAAATCCGACGTTGCCAAACAATACGACGCGATCAGACAGTTGCCACGCCGTATTCATTCCCAGCGAGACCCATTGCGATTCGCCTGGCAGATACGCGGGACGTTCGGGAGTCGCTTCTGCCTCACTTACACCAAAATAATAATTGGTCAAATTATCATCCTGCCAGTTCCAGCTGATATATGGAGAAAATGACCAGGGCCCTGCCTCAATTCTGTAGCGGTAAGCCAGGCGCAGCTCACTGCCATTGTGACGGTTCAATGTGTCGGTCACCCAGTCGAGTTTGAGCTCTCCCCATTTCTGCTTCAGACCGAATTGCACTCCTGCATCCAGCGACTGTTTTCGCTCCTCAAGACCGAGGTAAAACGCATTACGGTCAGGATCGAGTTTCTGAAATCGATACCGGGCGTATAGATTCGCCTCGAAAGCATCGTTGCGCAGCAAGTGAACGCCCCCTGAAACACCCCTTGCAAACAGATACTTCCCCTCGTAGAGATACAGCGGGACAAGATCCAGCGTACGCTGATCTTCATTGTCGCTCTCAAAATAGGGACTTTGGCCGAACCGCAGTCCGCCGCCAAGCGCGGCCGACCCTTCCGATGCACTCATAAACGGAATCTCGGCAACTTCCTGCGCCGAAGCTGTCGCTGCGACACCGACAAGCATAAGGGTAATAAACCGCCAACTCTTCGGCCGCTGCCTGAAATTCAAGAGCATCATTGGAGCCCGGCAACTGGAGGAAGCTAGAGTCTACCTGATGCGTGAGCGCACGTGCACTAGGTCCCGGGTGACAATAATCTGGTTTATCTATCCCCCGCATTTGCTAAAGTTAACGCCCACATGAGATTGAGTAACAAAGCTATGATGACGATGAAATCAATGCGCTTTTGCGCAACCATACTGCCCGGGTTCCTCACATTTTTTCTGAGCATGCCCCTGCTGGCCGATTCAATCGAGCTTGCCGATGGCGCAGTCATCGAAGGCGATTTCGTCGGCAGCAGTAACGGCATCATCATGTTCAATACCGGCGACGGCATTGAAGCGTATCCGGAAGATCAGGTTGTGGGCGTGTACTTCAGTAGCGGCGTAGAAACTGCGTCGGCTCAAAGCAGCGCGCCACAAACGGCCACGATCTCGGTGCCGGCTGGCACGCGTCTTGTCATTCGCACGATAGAAAATGTCGATACGCGTCAGCACAGCGCCGGCCACCGTTTCCGCGGCCAGCTTGAAGGCGCGCTCGTCGTAAACGGCACAACCGTGGCGCCTTCCGGCACGTTCGTCTACGGCACAATTGTAAATGCCAGTCAGGCCGGCAACGTCGTCGGCTCGTCAAATCTGTCGATTGAATTCACCGATCTGATGATTGACGATGTCCTGTTTCCGATCGCGACCACGGCCCTGAAAGCTCAATCACAAGGCGAAGGTGGCCGCACACTCCGACGATCGGCCCGGGCTGCGGCAGTTGGTGGTCTGATCGATGGCAGCAAGGGCGCCAGGACGGGTGCCAAGGTTGGTGCCGGTGTTTCGATCCTTACCTCGGGCAGCAGCATAAATGTGCCGCGCGGAACATTGCTGGAGACGACGCTGCGAATACCGCTGGTTATTCAGTAAGCCACGATTCAGATAAAAATCCAGATTAAGAAAAGCGCATCTGTATGTAGGCAGCAATCTTCCGGACGGCAGCCCCGCTTTCCGGCATCTTGCGGATGAACATCTGAAACACGTGCCACATATGCGGCCAGACTTCGAGCTCGACCTCGACGCCTTCTGCTTCGAGTTTTTTGGCAAGGCGCGTCGAGTCGCTCAACAAAATTTCGTCGTCGCCAACCTGGATTAACATCGGCGGCAACCCCGCGACGTTGGCAAAGACGGGTGAGACGAGAGGG
>JAIBDF010000111.1 GCA_024679535.1 Chromatiales bacterium | reverse complement strand
GACGATCGATCAGGTTCGCGAGTCGGTTAATCCCGAGCTGGAGGTGTTCGGCATTCTGCGGACCATGTTCGATCCACGCGTAAATCTTTCGAACGAAGTGTCTCTGCAACTGCTCGAGCACTTCGACCGCAAGGTGTTCCGGACGGTGGTGCCGCGCAACATCCGGCTTGCCGAGGCGCCCAGCTTCGGGCGCCCCGCGCTATTGCATGACCGGTCGTCGCGGGGTGCGATTGCGTACCTGGCGCTCGCCGGCGAAATCCTGCGACGCGAAGACGCGCGCATGGCTGAAGCTGTCTAGAGATTATGACTCCGAAGAAACGACTGGGCCGCGGCCTCGATGCACTCCTTAGTAAGCCGACGGCTAGAGCGGACACCTCGACGTCCAGCGATCAGCCGGCCGGCGGCGATACCCTTCGGCAAATTCCGGTCGAGCTTCTGCAGCGCGGCCAGTATCAGCCACGCGTTGATATGCGGCAGGACTCGCTCGAAAATCTCGCAAGCTCGATCAAGGCGCAGGGCGTCGTGCAGCCGATCGTGGCGCGCCCGATATCCAGCAAGGGTAACGAGCAGCGCTACGAAATCGTTGCGGGCGAACGCCGCTGGCGCGCCGCACAGCTGGCGGGGCTCGCGGAGATTCCCGCCGTTGTTCGCGAAATACCAGATGAAGCTGCCATTGCCATGGCGCTCATCGAGAACATTCAGCGCGAGAACCTCAATCCACTGGAAGAGGCCCGGGCGCTGGATCGCCTGATTCGCGAGTTTGAGCTGACCCATGCCGAGGCGGCACAGGCGGTGGGTCGCTCGCGCGCCTCAGTCAGCAACCTGCTCCGTTTGCAGGACCTGTCCGAAAAAGTGAAGCCGCTGCTGGAAGACCGGCAGATGGAAATGGGGCACGCAAGGGCCCTGCTTGCCATATCAAGTGCGACACAACAATTCGATGCGGCACGCCAGGTCGTGAATAAAGGCCTGTCAGTTCGCGAGACCGAACGCCTCGTGAAGCGCATGCTGGAGGGTGACAAGCCCAAGCCGCCTTATACGCCGCCGAGCAAGAGCGCGGACATACGGCGCCTGGAAAAAGAGGTGTCGGAAAAGCTGGGAGCGAAGGTCAGCCTGGATCAGGGCGCAAAGGGCACGGGCAAGCTGGTCATCAGCTACAACAGCCTCGACGAACTAGACGGCATCCTCAAGCACATCAAGTAAATCGGTACCAGTTACCCTATTTCTCTTGGCACCATGCGGCCGCCATTCGGTACCAGTTACCTTATTTGGTTGATTTGGGCTGTTTCGCGAGGTGACTCGAACGTGCCGCAAAGGTCAACCTCGCAGCCAAGACTCGCAATGCTGAGGTTATGGTGCCCAGATTTCCCAGGTTGGTTGTGCCGGGCTATCCGCATCACGTTACACAACGTGGGGTGCGACGGCAGACGACATTCTTCGACAACAGCGACTATCTCGCGTACGTCAGGCTAGCGGTTGAGCAGCTCGACCGGGCGGACATCGAGATCTGGGCATACTGCCTGATGCCCAATCACATCCACGCGATTGTTGTGCCTCGCAACGAGGCGGGTTTGTCGGGATTCTTTGCTGCACTTCATCGACGCTATGCTCGGCGAACAAATAGCAGGCAGGAATGGCGAGGTCACCTTTGGCAGGAGCGATTCTATTCTGTCGTTATGGAGGAAACACACACCCTGTCGGCCATGCGCTACGTTGAAATGAATCCGGTTAGAGCGGGACTCTGCAAGAAACCACAAGATTGGCCGTGGTCCAGCGCGAGGGGAAATCTTGGTCTCGCGTTCGACCCGTTGGTAGATCGCCGGAATACCAGGCGGGTTGTTGACAACTGGCACGAATACCTTGGTGCCAAGGAGGTCGGCGATGATCTGAATCACCTGCGAAGGCTGACGCTCAGCGGCCGTCCGGAAGGCAGCAAAGCGTTTGTTGCGACGCTCGAGGCGCTCTCCGGTCGCCAGATACGCAAAAAGCGCCCTGGAAGAAAGCCGAAATAAGGTAACTGGTACCGATATGCGACCGATATGCCGTGGAGCAAATAGGGTAACTGGTACCGGTTTAGGCGGCGGAGTCGGCGGCGTCTTCCTTCGAGGAGTAGACGCGGCGAATGATGGACGGGATGACGGCTTCTGAAATCAGAAAGCCCTGCATCTTGTCGCACTCGATGGTCTTCAGGAACTCGAACGTCTGCTGATCCTCGACGCCTTCGGCGCAGACGGACATTCCGAGATTGTGTGCGAGGCCTGTCACGGCGGCGAGGACCGCCATGGCGACGGTGTCGCCCTGAGCGCGTTGCAGTGCCGAGGCGTGAATCTTGATTTCATCGAAGGGCAGGTGTTCGAAGGTCCCAAGCGATGACGCCGCTACCCGGAAGTCGTCCAGACAGATCCGGAACCCATGGTTTCGCAATGCCTTGATCGTCGCGAGGTGCGGCGCCGACGGGTCGGTCAGATCCTGTTCGATAACCTCAAACGTAAAGGCGGCGCACTCGAGGCCGACCTCTCTGACGATGTCGCGGTACTTGCTCGCCAGATCCGGAATATTCAGCTGGCTCGACGCGAGGTTAATGCAGGAGTTCAGCACGATGCCCTGGTTTCGCCAGGTCACCTGCTGTTTGGCGGCCTCGCGAAGAACAAATTCGCTGAGATCTGCCATCAGTCCAAATGCCTCGGCCTCAGGCAGGAACTCCAGTGGCCCGATCAGGCCATGTTCGGGGTGGTGCCAGCGGATCAGGGCCTCGGCCTCCTGTGTCAGCCATTCGTTACCGGAGTTCCGCTCTACCTTGGGCTGGTAGCGCAGCACGATTTCGCCGTTGTCGAGCGCGCTTTCCAGCTCCCGACGCGAAATCCGGAGCAACCGGCGACGGCAGCGCCGGGCTGAAGCGCTCAGCTTGTCGAAATCGAAATTACGGCCGATCCACTCGATATTGTCGTAGCTGGCCAGCTTGTCGACGAGCTCCGCCTGCTTGCTGCTGCGCAGAGAAGCCCTGTCGGCGGCCACAATGACGCCAAACGCTGCGCGGTCCCGGGCGCCTTTGAGCGCCCGAACCGCCTCGGCGGTTACGTCACTCTCTGTCATTATCACGATGCGGCGGGACTGGCCCAGCATGAGCTCTGAGAACTTGCCCGGGCTGGCGAAGTAGCTCAGCGTAAAGCTCATCTCCCGAACGACATCGTTCAGGGTGCGGTTGCTTCGAATAGTTTCGCTGGCAATCAATAACATGGCGCTAAGATAAAGGCTTATAGACACTGTATTTATACCCGCAGGCAGGCCGCTCATGTGTGCGCTGTGTCGCACTGGGAGAAATCGGCCTAAACCCCCTAAAATCCCGGGAAAAATGCTCCGGACGCCACCTTGTTCCGGACGGGTTTTTTTGTTGCCTTGCCCCATACCTGCCTCTATAATGCGCACGCTATTCACAGGCCCGCCTGGAAAAATCACACCATATGCGCCACCAACCGCCGGCCCGAACCGATGGAAGTGGCGTTTTTAGTGCCGGAGGCATAGAGAAATGGATCTCACTATCGCCCGGGTACTCATGTGGCAACTGGTGGTTGGGGCGGTTCTGGCCGCAGGTGTCTGGGGGGTTTTGGGCGGCGTAGCAGGTTATTCGGCAATGCTCGGAAGCCTGATCTGCGTGATTCCAAACAGCTTCCTGGCGCTGCGACTGGTGGTGCCGCGACGAGGCCCCGGGGCGCAGGACCTGATGCGGGCGGCGTGGATAGGTGAGATTGGAAAACTGGCGTTGACCGTGTTGTTTTTTACGCTCGTGTTTACGTTAGTCAGGCCGCTGTCGGCAGCGGCGCTTTTTGCAGGATTCATAGTGACGCAGCTGGTGACCTTTTCGGGCCTCCTGATGCGACACGGACAAGAACAGGAAACGGACAACAGCAATGGCAGCTGAAGGCGGACACGGCGGTAGCGATACTGCCTCTTACATTGGCCACCACCTCCAGAACCTCCAGGTCTGCAAAGCAGAAACCGGCGACTGGGTGTGGAATGAATGCGCAGGCAACATCTGGGCACTCAACGTCGACTCAATGTTCTGGTCAGTGCTGCTGGGCCTCATTTTCGTCTTCCTGTTTCGCAAAGCCGCCAAGAAGTCGTCGACCAGTAAACCGACGAAATGGCAGGCATTTGTCGAGATCGTCGTCGAAATCGTCGATGGCAGCGTCAAAGACACCTTCCACGGCAAGAGCAGCCTGATCGCGCCGCTCGCTCTGACGATCTTCGTCTGGGTGTTCCTGATGAACCTCATGGACCTGGTCCCGGTTGACTGGATTCCGCTTGGCGCGGCTGCCGTGGGCATTCCGTACATGAAGGTCGTCCCGACCACCGACGTCAACGTGACCTTCGGCATGTCCATCGCGGTGTTCGTTCTGATCCTGTTCTACACGATCAAGAACAAGGGCATTACGGGCTTTATCGGCGAACTCACGCTGCATCCGATCGCCCCGTCGTTCAAGGGGCCGGCAATCCTCGCGGCGCCGATCATCATTGCGTTCAACTTTATTCTCGAAAGCGTCGCGCTGCTGGCAAAACCCCTGTCACTCAGCCTGCGACTCTTCGGCAACATGTTTGCCGGCGAACTCATCTTTATCCTGATCGCGCTGGTCGGTTGGTTCCAGCTCCCGCTGCACTTTGGCTGGGCTGTGTTCCACGTACTGATCGTGACGCTGCAGGCCTTTATTTTCATGATGCTCACTATTGTTTATCTGAGCCTGGCATCTGAATCGCATTAAACGATTTTTTAATTTAAATATTTTGACTTGACCCTCCTTAGGAGAAACTGATGGAAACTGTTATCGCGTTCACGGCTATCGCTGTCGCACTTCTGATCGGCCTTGGCGCCCTTGGCGTAGGTATCGGCATGGGCCTTCTGGGCGGCCGCTTCCTCGAAGGTGCTGCACGGCAGCCCGAACTGGCTCCGATGCTGCAGACAAAAATGTTCCTCGTCGTAGCCCTCTTGGACGCAGTCGCCATGATCGGTGTTGGTATCGCGTTGTTCTTCGCGTTTGCAAACCCATTTGTGGGCCAGCTGCAAAACGCAACGGCTGCTGTAGGCGGTTAATCGTTTGTCGGCCGTTTCGGCGGCGGACATTGATGGGACATCTAGGAGTCTCTAGTGGACATTAATTTACCTACTCTCGGCGGCCAGACACTCGCGATGATCGTGTTTGTCTGGTTCTGCATGAAGTACATCTGGCCGCCGATCCTGAACGCGATCGAGGAGCGCCAGCAGCAGATCGAAGAAGGCCTTGCCGCGGCCGATAAGAGCCAGGAGAAGCTGGTTGAAGCGCAGTCCCGGGCTGATGAGATCGTCAACGAGGCTCGCCAGCAGGCCACCGGCATCCTCGACCAGGCACACGCTCGCGCCAACGAAATCGTTGCCGACGGCAAAGACGCCGGCGTCAAGGAGCGGGAGCGTCAGCTGAGCGCCGCTAAGGCCGAGATCGAGCAGGAAGCCAACAAGGCTCGCGAAGAGCTGCGTGGTCAGGTATCGGCAATTGCCATTTCGAGCGCCGAGAAGATCCTGAATCGTGAAATCGACGGCAAGGCGCACGATGACATTCTGGGCAAGCTTGCGCAGGAGCTCTAGGTAAGTGGCTGACAACAACACAGTAGCAAGGCCCTATGCGCAGGCAGCTTTTGAAGTTGCCCAGGAAAGTAATGCGTTGGCGGAATTGTCGGAATCGTTTGCTGTTGCGCGGGACCTGATGAGCGACGGCCAGATCGCCGCGTTTCTGGCACGCCCATCGTTAAACGACGGGCAGCGACTCGAGTTTCTGACGGGACTGTTTGCGAAGGCCGTTGGTGAGGGCTCGGTGTTCGCCGGAGGTAGCGACCACGGCACCAATTTCCTTAAGTTGCTGTTGGAAAACCGTCGCGTTGCTGTGCTACCAGAGATCGCCGATCACTTTGACGCGCTCAAAGCCAAAGTAGAGAACAGCGTTGACGCGGTTGTTACGTCCGCCTCCCCACTGAGCGCCCAGCAGCAGCAGGAAATCACGGCCTCGCTCAGGAAGCGCCTGGGTCGTGACGTGAAGTTGACGACAGAAATAGATGAAAACCTTATTGGTGGCGCCGTGATTCGCGCTGGCGATGTCGTAATTGATGGATCACTGCGCGCAAGGCTGGAAGGTCTTGCCAACGCACTGACCAAGTAAAGAGGAAAAGGAAATGGCACTCAAAGCTTCTGAAATCAGTACGCTGATTAAAGAACGCATCGAGAACTTCGAGGCTTCCGCGGAAGCGCGTGACGTCGGCACCGTAATCGCGGTAACCGATGGCATTGTGCGTATCCACGGCCTGGCCGATGCTCGCTACGGCGAGATGCTCGAGTTCCCGCAGAACACCTTCGGTATGGCGCTTAACCTCGAGCAGGACTCGGTCGGTGCGGTCGTCCTGGGTGACTACAAGCACATCTCGGAAGGCGACACGGTCAAGACGACGGGACGCATCCTCGAAGTGCCGATCGGTGAGGCGCTGCTGGGTCGAGTGGTTGATTCATTGGGTAACCCGATTGACGGCAAGGGTCCGATCGATACGGACCTGACTGCGCCGATCGAGAAGGTTGCGCCCGGTGTAATCGAGCGCCAGTCAGTCAGCCAGCCGGTGCAGACGGGCCTGAAGTCGATTGACTCGATGGTGCCGATCGGTCGTGGCCAGCGCGAGCTGATCATTGGTGACCGCCAGACGGGCAAGACCGCGGTCGCAATCGACACGATCATCAACCAGCGCGGCACGGGCATTAAGTGCATCTACGTTGCCATCGGTCAGAAAGCTTCTTCGATCGCGGGCGTTGTACGCAAGCTTGAAGAAGAAGGCGCACTGGCGCACACGATCATCGTTGCCGCCGCCGCCGCTGATAGCCCCGCGATGCAGTACATCGCACCGTACTCGGGCGCATCGATGGGCGAGTACTTCCTCGACAAGGGCGAAGACGCGCTGATCATTTTCGACGACCTTACAAAGCAGGCGTGGGCATACCGCCAGGTATCGTTGCTACTGCGTCGTCCGCCAGGCCGTGAAGCCTACCCGGGTGATGTTTTCTACCTGCACTCCCGTCTGCTCGAGCGCGCTTCGCGCGTTAACGCCGAGCATGTCGAGAAAGTGTCGGGCGGCAAGATTAAAGGCAAGACGGGCTCGATGACCGCTCTGCCAATCATCGAGACGCAGGGCGGTGACGTTTCCGCTTTCGTACCGACCAACGTTATCTCCATCACCGATGGCCAGATCTTCCTTGAGTCCGATCTCTTCAACGCAGGTATCCGCCCGGCTATTAACGCCGGTCTGTCGGTATCTCGTGTCGGTGGTGCGGCCCAGACGAAGATCATCAAGAAGCTCGGCGGCGGTGTTCGCCTTGCGCTCGCTCAGTATCGCGAGCTCGCGGCATTCGCACAGTTTGCATCTGATCTCGACGCGGCAACGCGCCAGCAGCTCGAGCGTGGTGAGCGCGTTACCGAACTCATGAAACAGAAGCAGTACTCGCCGTTGTCGGTTGCCGAAATGGCGTTGTCACTGTACGCGGCAAACGAGGGCTTTATCGATCCGGTGCCGGTAAACAAAGTTGTTGCCTACGAAGAGGCGCTGCATGACTTCGCACGGGCGAACAACCAGGCAGACCTCGACGCGATCAACGAATCGGGCGATTACAACGACGATATCGTGGCGACCCTTAAGAGTATCTGTGAAGGGTTCGCTGAGAAAGGCGCTTACTAGGAGCTGGCATGGCCGGTGAAAAGGAAATTCGTTCGAAGATCGCCTCTGTAAAGAACATGCAGAAGATCACGAGCGCGATGGAAAAGGTCGCGGCGAGCAAGATTCGCAAGGCCCAAAAGCAGATGGAAGCGTCGCGTCCCTACGCGCAGCGCATCCGCCGTGTGATTGGCCACCTTGCGCACGCTAACCCGGACTACCAGCACCCGTTCCTGAACGAGCGCGAAGTAAAGCGCGTCGGATACATTGTTATCTCAACCGATCGTGGTCTTTGTGGTGGCCTCAACGCCAACCTGTTCAAGGCAATGATCGGCGAGATTGGCGACTGGCAGGAAAAGAATGTTGAGGTTGACCTCGCGCTGGTTGGCGCCAAGGCGGTCGCATTCTTCCGCCGGATGGGCGGCAACGTTCTCGGTACGGCGACGCATCTTGGTGACAAGCCATCGATCAATGACCTGATCGGCTCGATCAAGATCATGCTCGATGCGTACGAAGAAGGGCGCATCGACCGCCTGTTCCTGGTGCACAACGAGTTCGTGAACTCGATGACGCAGACGCCGGAAGTGTCACAACTGTTACCGGCAAGCGGGCTTGCGAAGGATGATGACGACCTGCAGACCCACTGGGACTACATTTACGAGCCCAGCGCGCGTGACCTGTTGGACGACGTTCTGATGCGTTACATCGAAACGCAGGTTTACCGCGGCGCGGTTGAGAACTTCGCCTGCGAGATGGCGGCGAAAATGGTTGCGATGAAATCGGCTACGGACAACGCGGGCGACATCATTGACGGATTGCAGCTCGAGTACAACAAGGCTCGTCAGGCTGCAATTACACAAGAAATTTCAGAAATTGTCGGCGGCGCTGCTGCCGTATCAGGTTAGAGGACCTACTAATGAGCACTGGAACTACTGTGCAGGTTATTGGCGCTGTTGTGGACGTTGAGTTCCCGGCGGGCCAGATCCCCAAAATTTACGACGCACTCATCATCGATGAGCCGGGCATTACGCTCGAAGTTCAGCAGCAGCTGGGCGATGGCGTTGTCCGCACCATTGCAATGGGTTCTTCGGAAGGCCTGAAACGCGGCATGGGCGTCACTAACACGGGCAGCGCGATTACTGTGCCGGTTGGTGAGAAGACGCTGGGCCGAATCATGGACGTGCTTGGCAGGCCGATCGATAATGCCGGCGACATTGGCGCCGAAGTGCACATGCCGATTCACCGCGCTGCCCCTTCTTACGAAGAGCAGGCGGCAACGACCGAGCTCCTGGAAACGGGCATCAAGGTTATCGACCTGATCATGCCGATCTCCAAGGGCGGCAAGGTTGGTCTGTTCGGTGGTGCCGGTGTTGGCAAGACCGTGACACTCATGGAGCTGATTCGTAACATTGCTCACGAGCACTCAGGTTACTCGGTGTTCGCCGGTGTCGGCGAGCGTACTCGTGAAGGTAATGACTTCTACCACGAGATGACGGAGTCAGGCGTTATCGACAAGGTGTCGCTGGTTTACGGCCAGATGAACGAGCCTCCCGGTAACCGTCTGCGTGTCGCACTAACGGGCCTGACGATGGCCGAAGCGTTCCGCGACGAGGGTCGTGACGTCCTCATGTTCATCGACAACATTTACCGTTACACGCTGGCGGGAACGGAAGTCTCCGCACTGCTCGGCCGTATGCCGTCAGCAGTGGGCTATCAGCCAACCCTCGCCGAGGAAATGGGTATTCTTCAGGAGCGCATCGCTTCGACGAAAACCGGTTCTATCACATCGTTCCAGGCCGTATACGTACCCGCCGATGACCTGACCGACCCGTCTCCGGCAACGACCTTTGCTCACCTGGACGCAACGCTCGTACTGTCACGTAACATTGCCGAGCTGGGTATCTACCCGGCTGTTGACCCGCTCGACTCGAGCTCGCGAATTCTCGACCCGCTCGTTATCGGTCAGGAGCACTACGACTGTGCGCGTGGTGTACAGGCTGTACTGCAGCGCTACAAG
>JAIBDF010000097.1 GCA_024679535.1 Chromatiales bacterium | reverse complement strand
CACGGTGGGAATTGGCAGATCCTCAAAGGCATTAAAGACATCGAGGTTGATTCTGAGAATCTTGTCTGCCACTTCCTCTTCGCTGCTGCCGAACTGCGTGCCGAACTCCGTGATATCGGCGCCCACGATGAAAACAGCCTTACCACTTGTGACGATCACACCATTGAGCGATGTATCGGCTGCGATTGCCGCCGTCGCCTCCTGCAACTCGTTGACCGTCAACGCATTGAACTTGTTGACTGATTCATCCTGCAGGTCGAAGCAAAGTTCTGCGATGCCATCGTCAATTGTCTGGACGGTTATCGCCTTTCCCGAGTAAATCATTGCAATCCTCTTCAGTTTTTGATCACGTCCGCTTAGAAAATGAACTGGTTCTCGTCCATTTCCATGAGTGTGTCCGGACCCGCCGATATCGTTTCCAGCAGAGACGTGGTGCGCGGCAGTATCTTGGCAAAATAGAATTCCGCGGTCTGGATCTTCGCGCGATAGAACGCTTCTTCTGTCGTGCCTTGCTCGAGCTGCCTGTAAGCGGCCCGCGCGCTACCGGCCCAGGCAACGCCCAGCAATACATAGCCGGAGAACATGATGTAGTCCACCGAGGCGGAGCCCACCGCATCGCGGTTGCGCATGGCGGCAAAACCGATTTTCCGGGTCAGGGCCTTCCACTGTTTGGTAAGCCGGACCAGCGTCTTCAGGTAAGGCCTGAGTTCCTTGCGGTTACGGGATCGTTTGCAGAAGTCCAGGATGAAGCCCGTTACTGGGATCAGTGCCTTGCCGCGTGTGCCGAGCACCTTTCTGCCCAGGAGGTCCAGTGCCTGGATGCCTGTCGTGCCCTCATAGAGCATGCTGATCCTGGCGTCTCGCACATTCTGTTCGGCGCCCCACTCCCTGACATAGCCGTGCCCGCCAAAACACTGCAGGCCAAGGTTGGCGCTCTCAAACCCGGTCTCCGTCAGGAAGGCCTTGATAATGGGCGTCAGGAAGTTGAGGACATGGTCGGCGAATTCCCGGGCTTCCGGGTCGTCTGACAGGGTCAGTATGTCGCCCTGGGCGGCGGCATAATAAAGTAGTGCGCGGCCACCTTCGGCGAACGCTTTTTGCGTCAGCAACATGCGCCGCACGTCGGGGTGCACGATGATGGGATCCGCAGGACCATCGGGATTCTTGGGACCTGTCAGGGAACGCATCTGCAGGCGGTCTCGCGAGTAGGCGAGTGAGCCCTGGAATGCGAGCTCCGAATGCGCGAGCCCCTGCAGGCCAGTGCCGATTCGGGCGAAGTTCATGAAGGTGAACATATAGTTCAGGCCCTTGTTTGCCTCTCCGACCAGGTACCCGGTTGCGCCATCGAAGTTCAACAGGCATGTCGAGTTGCCGTGAATGCCCATCTTGTGCTCAATCGCTCCGCAGCTCACGTTGTTACGCTCGCCGATCGAGCCGTCCTCGTTGGGAATAAATTTGGGCACGATGAACAGCGAAATACCCTTCGTGCCAGGCGGTGAGTCGGGCATGCGCGCCAGTACGATGTGCACGATGTTCTCAGTGAGGTCGTGTTCGCCTGACGAAACGAATAGTTTCGATCCGGTAATGCGATAGGCGCCGTCCGCAGCTTGCTCGCCCTTGGTCTTCAAGAGGCCAAGGTCCGTGCCACAATGTGGCTCGGTCAGGCACATGGTGCCGGTCCAGCGACCACTGACGAGGGGTTCCATGAACATCGCCTTTTGCGCCTCGGACCCGTGCTTGTCAATTGTCTCCATCGCGCCATGGGAGAGTCCGGGGTACATGGCCCAGGACCAGTTTGCCGTTCCATTCATTTCGCGAACAGTTAAGCCGACCGACATGGGGAGGTCTTGCCCACCATATCGGGAGGGTTGGTCCAGCGACGGCCAGCCGCCATCGACGTATTGCTGGTAGGCCTCTTTGAATCCGGGCGGGGTCGTGACCTCGCCGTCTTCCGAGATTTTGCACCCGACCTCGTCACCTACGGCGTTGAGTGGGGCGATTATTTGCTCGGCGAACTTGCTGGCCTCGCTCAGAATGGCGTCGATCAGTTCCTGGTTGACCTCGTCGCAGGCGGGCAACGACTGGTAGTGCTTCTCAAAGTTGAGCAGGTCCTGCATTACGAACTGCATGTCGCGCAGAGGTGCTTTGTAGGTCGTCATATGGGCTCTCTGTAATTTCAGCGTACACTTGTACGCACAACTGTACCATTCTTTTGTTAGGATGCCTACTTAAGGTTCACGAACGGACCCATCCCACAGCGAGGGGCGACTGGTTGAAGGTTTCCAGGAAGAAACAGAAAGCAGAAACGAGGCAGAAACTAATGGATGCGACGGCCGCCGAACTCGCGTCAGGCCGGAGTTTCGACACGCTCAGCCTGCGGGAGGTTGCCAAACTTGCCGGCATCGCTCCAACGTCGTTCTATCGTCACTTTCATGACATGACCGGCCTGGGGCTTGCGCTTATGGAGGAGCACGGCGACACCCTTCTGGCCCAGATGCATCATGTTCGGGAGCAGGCATCTGGCGGACGTTCGCTAATCCGCACGTCGGTCGAGACGCTGTTCGACTACATTTTTGCCAACCAGGGTATGTCGCGAATGATTCTCCTGGAGAGTATGTCGCGGCACTCGGTATTTAGTGAAGCGGCTGAGGAGTTGTTCGCAACGATGTCGAGGGACCTGGCTGAGTTCCTGGTTTGGGACGCCAAAACAAGAGGCGTACCGCTCGGGCATCCGCAACTCGCCGCCAATTCCATGGTCGCCATCTTGTTTACAACCGGCATCGCATTACTCAGCAGGCCGGAGGAGGACCGCGGTCGGCACATCGAGGCCGCCATCGTGCAGCTGCGAATGATAATGCGTGGGGCCGAGGCAATGGTGCAGGAAGCCTGAAGCAGCGTTCCGACCCGCGCAACACGATTACTTGGGATACAGCAACGTGAAATTCAGACGAATGGCCCAACCCTCGGGACCGGCGCTCGGAGATTCAACCCAATAACGAACTCCGCCACCGAGTGAAACCAGCTGATTGCCAAACCGGAGCAACTGGGTCACCGAGGCATTGATCGGGATCGACCAGCCGCGGGTTTCCCAATCGTAGGTAGATTCAGTATTCAGCGAGTATGTCGTCTGTGAGGGCGTAATGTAGGACACAAACGGTTGCAGGAACGTCGCGCTGATATCGGCGCGATCATCCGCTCCCGAGAACGATTCGATGTGATTCGCCAGCGCGCCGAACGTCCAGGGGCCCTGCTGCTTTAATGCAACAGCGGTCGGCCCGATGCCCCATTTTTCGCTGCCCAGCAGTTCGTCAGTTGCGGTCGGCAGGAGCAGCGCGGGGCCGACACCCCAGATCCAGCCGCTGGCCGTTGGCGCCTTGGGAGAAAAGAACAGGCTCTGTACGGTGTCGCCAAGCCCAAACTCACTCACACCCGAAAACGGCACATCATTCTGATCGACAAGCGGCAGAATTGTTCGCGAAATCATGTTCCAGTCGTCGCTAATTGATACTGGAATAACGGGCTGCACGTTAATACGTAACACCGAGCCGTCATCATCAATACCGAAATTTGAGTCATAGTTAAGTTGAATTGGGACGCTGATCAATGCGGCAATCGGATTGGCCAGCTTTTTCGCCAGCTCGGCGTCATCATCTGCTCCGGCGATGCTGCAGGCCAGCATGCAGAACAGGCTGAGGAGCAATGCAGTTTCTCTAGTACTCATGGTTTTATCCCACCGCGAATCCGACAGTCTATCACCGAATTGCCTGGCGCTAGAATGAATAGCCGAGCGATGTGGTAATGCTATAGTCGGAACTTGAGGCATCAGCTGGCGGCTCGCTCAAATACGAGTGGCCGACCGAAAAACTAAGGAAAAGGTCAGGAAAGAACTCCCGTTTAAAGCTTAAATCTGTCTCGGCGCGAAACTTGCTGAGATCTTCTATCAGCGGATAGATAAGCGTAGTGAATGTCGCGGAAGTTTCCGGAACAAGGTTCCGGCGCAAGAAGCGGACCTCGATGCGGCCCTCTGCCTCTGTGGTGCTCTCATCCTCGCCGGTAAACGATGTTCGTGCCGCCTGCAATCCTGCCGTAAGCGAAAACTGATTTTTGTTGGTTTGTACGAGGTAGCGCCCGACCGCTCCACCTAGAGCGGATCTCGCATTAATGCCCAATTCGTCGTTGCGTTCCCAGCGCGTGAACCAGTCGGTAAACCAACGATTGGAGCGAAACCGCTGAAAGTTGGCTTCGACACTCTGTCGTGCTTTGGTCTCTTCTGTGGGTTGATCGGTTACGGTCGATGTAAGCTTGAGCCCGTAAAGGTATTTGCGCGCTCTATGTGAGACATCGGCGGCGATATTTGAAGTCGTAACCTCGCTTGACTTCTGTGTCTGAAATCCAAGGCTGAACGAGCCCTCCAGGTTCTGCCAGAATTTTTCATTGCTTTCGATCGGCGTAACGCGAACAACCCGGTTGGCAGGGATATCGACTTCCCGACTCGCGGTTTTTATGCGAACAGCAGAGGCCTCTTCAGTCGTCAGAAAACTACCAAAATAACGGCGTCCATCAGTCAGTTCGATCTGTAAACTCTGGTCGCTCTGCACACTCGTAATGTCCTCCCAGTCAATACTGACCGTTCCCATCGAATCGGTGCTGTATCGCAACGAACCAAACTCGAGCCCCTTGATCTCGCCAGTGACTGCGTCGCCGTTCGCAAGAATGACGATATCCGTTTTGTCGGCATGCACCGGCGCGGAAAAAAACGCGATGATCAACAGAACACCGGCAATAAAAAATGTTTGGATACAGGTCATGAGGCTTCTCTACTTTCTAACGGAGCGCAACTGCGCGGGGCCGAGCGGCTGGCCTCAAGCGCAAACGTCTGATCTCTTTCATTGTCCGCGGACAATGCTAAGGCGACCATGAACATTAACAAATCTAAGAGGGTGACAACATAGGGGGCGGCAGATTGCCTAGGATGATTGCTTTGTTACCAACTCGTTAATCTGATCAATGGATTCTCGAGCCAGGTCGATGAATACCTGGAAGCTTTGATCCGCTGCAAGCCGCTCATCAACGAGTAAGACGAAGGCTCGATTTTTAAGAGCGTGTATTTTCTCAATGGCCGTGGCTAATTCGTCAGTCGTCGTATCCACGGTGACGGAGTCGCGAATACGGATCGTCTCAAGATAAAACTCATCGATCCGATTCTTGCGCCGAATGCGATAGATATTCTTAACCGCGATCAAGCCGCTGACAGAGGTGATAAGCAAGGTAACGAGTAGCTCGGCAACGCCAGAGTAGCGTTCTATATAAGTGGGTTCGTCACGCTCCAAATAGCTGACAACTCCCGGGTGCAGGCCGAATATGAAATTGGATTGTCTGATCTGTTCATCGAGTGGCTGAAACAGTTCCGGACGATCGCTAAACAGCGTGGGCCGCAAGCGCAGCATCTCGGTAAACAGATCATAGGCCTCAGTGTCTTCCATATCATTACGGGCGACGAGAATATTTTCGACCGCCAGGGTCACTATTGGCTCGGCTGTAAGGTCACCATAGGTACCTACCGGGATCACGAAGGGTCGTAAACTCGGGTTAAACAACACCGCCCGGTCAACCGCAGAACCCAAACCAATATCGCCGGGCGAGCCAAGCGAGAACAGACGTGCGCCGGCCAGTTGGGCCTGGTTCATGATCCTCTTTCGATCGATTGGTACATACAATATGATCACGTCGGGTCGTGCGACCGATGTGTCCCATACGTCCATGAAAGTGACGACACCCGGCGCAAAGTTGAGGTCATCGATGATGCCCTCACTGAGTAGCCTGGGACTTGACCCTGGCGGGCCGGCATAAACGGTTGCACCGGCCAGCAATTCTTCTAGACTTGCCGCGTCGTGATCATCGTAACTTGCGATGTGCAGTACGCTCGGATAGAGCGGCATGATCGTTGCGATGGACTCGCGAAAGCGCGAGTTATTTGGGGCGAAGGCAATGTCAGCATAGCCGGATTCCAAAGCGTCCAGCTCCGATGCGTATTCCTCGGGGAGCGCGACCAGGTTTATTCGGAACCCGGACTCTTCATCGACCAGTTCCTGGATCTGCGTGGCGATCGCCTGATCGACGGGCAGCACCGGCATGATCAAATCAATTTCAGTTACAGATCGACTGCAGCCCTGCAGCAGAAAGAGCATTGAAATAGCAAAACCGCCGCGCCAAACAATGGATGTCAGTATGAATCTCAAATCCTGCTACCGTCGGCGCGGTGCCGCGCGTCGTTGATAATTCTGCGAGCGATTCGCGCCGTGCTGGCGGGCGTTGTAATCACGTTCCAGCTGCGGTCGGACAGCAGGTTGCGACGGTCGTGTCATTGGCTGAGACGGACGAGTCGCCGGTTGTGACGGCCTTGTCGCCGGCTGCGATGGCCGGGTCGCTGGCTGCGATGGCCGGGTCGCCGGTTGCGATGGCCGGGTCGCCGGTTGCGATGGGCGGGTCGCTGGCTGTGGCCGGCTGACTCCATCGAGATCCTGAGGCCGCGTCCACTGTCCGTTCTCGCGTTTTTGCCAACTGCCGTTAGGGTCGCGCTGGTAGACGTTGCCCGTTCGATCCGTCAGAACGTTGTTCTGCACGCCCGTCGCGGGTCTGGCCTGTCGTGTGCTTGGCGTTGCTGGCCGATCGGCTTTGCGAGCGAGATTCTCGGGACGGTTATACAGATTCGGCCGCGTCTGCGGACGAGCACCGCCGCCGATATTGATGTTGTTGTTGATATTCACGTTGATATTGGTCTTGCGATATCCGCCGTGGACGTAAGGACGCGGATACGGGCGGTATCCGCCTACGCCCCACCAGGCCCCGTGGCGCGAATAGGTAAAGCGAAATGGCCCGTTTGTCCATGAGACGCCGAAGCCCCATCCATACCAGGGGTTGTAGTGCACGTGGAAACCCCAGGTCGGGTAACGCGGGTAATAGTGAGGCCCGTACCAGGGGTTGTAGTACCAGCCGGTGCCATAGACGATGGAGCCGCTGTAGTAGTAGCTGCCGTAGTAGCTGGGTGTATAGCCAACGTACACAACCTGCGGAGTCACGTCATATACGCGGACGTAGGTGACGTTATGGTGCGGGTTCGAAGCTGGAATCTTATAGATCGCGTCCGGAATTTCAGTTGCCACAGTCCAGGGGCCCGTGGCGCTATTTGCTACATACCAAACGCCGTCATCGCACGCGTAATAGAGATTGCCGTAGCGAAACACTGCATCGCTGGTGTTTTGGGCATACTCAACATTGATGTCCTCAATCGGCGCAAACTCCGGAGTGCCATCGTATGCAACGCTGAAGGACGCGTCTTCGCGATTGATGGCGGCGGTTTGGGGTATGGTGTTATCCAGAACGGCTTCACGCGCCTGCGTCGTACCCGCAACCTGCGCCAGCACGTCAGCGTTGACCGAGTCTTCCGGGATGTCGCCGAACGGGTTTGGCAACTCGTCATTCGGTACATGTTCCCACTGCAGGTCGCCAAGTACGCCCGTGCTTCGATACCAGCGCCCCGATAGAAGTACATAGTATTTCTGCGTTGACAGCTCAAGGAAAGCATTACTGTCTGAGTTGTCCATGTACAGTAATTCCATGCCTTCCACTGGTGACCACGAAGGGTCGCCGTCAGACATGATGAGCTCAGTCGGCTCGGTTGCAATAATGATGCGCACGTCATCAACGTTTGCATCATCATCCTCGGCCGGCTCGACCAGTGAGCGAAGCTCTTCCGGAATACGCTGCGCACGGGCCCATGGACCTGCAACGGCTCGAGACTCGTACCAGGCATTACTGCCAATGTAGAGGAAATACTCGATGCCACCCCTGGCGAGCAGAAATGGCGTGTTGACGACGCGCTCGTAGTTGGTGTTTTCAATTGTCTCGAAGACGGGGTCGCCATCAATGGTCACCAGCAATGCAGGTTCTCTGGACAGCATGATCTCGGGGGGCTCATGTTTGAGATCCGTTGTCGCGTCGCCGGTGGCGCTCCCGTCCAGATCGGCGAGCAACTGGTCGATCGAGATAGTGAATCCGGCACCCTCGATTTCGGCTTCAATAAAGCCGGCAAGCTGCTGCTTTTGAGTATCCGTCGCATCCGCGAAGCGGACGTCGTCGACCTCGATATCGCGAATCAGTGCAGTTCGAGACTCGCGATCCGTGTCCAGCCGGGCCTTGAACCAGATGGCACCGAAAACCGGAACGTTATCGGTATCAGGGGATTTGACGGAAACCGCAGCCCGCGCTTCGAGATCGTTGCCTGAAAATATCTCTACTTGCGGTTGGTAAATAATGACAACATCACCGTTGTCGGCAGCCAGTTCCTGGGGCCAGCTAAATTCGTCGGCCTGTGCCGTGGCTGCAATAGCGGTAAGCAGGGTCAGGCAAATCAATCGAATATTCATGCACATTTCCTTTTCGGCTACCGTGGCCGTCGAGCGAAGATATTATCCGGTTACGCGATCTGTGCCTATCTTTCGCCATGGTATAGTTACCGTCGTTTCGTTCAACAGCAGGCAGATTGAAATGATGTTGTTTCATCGACGGGGATATTTTGCCACCCTCCTGATTTTACCTGTGTTTTTGGTTAATCCGGCTGATTCATTCGCACAGCAGGCAGTTAATCAAGAGTTTGCGGAAGCCAGGTCGCTGATTGAGTCGGAGCGAGAACAAATCATCCGTGAGGAACTGGCGCTCACAGGAAGTGAGGCGGCCGCATTCTGGCCACTATATCAAAAATACCGGAGCGACATCGAGCGGGTCAGGGATCGTCAGGGTGAGATGATTACCACCTATCTTAAGGCGTATAACGACGCCGACCTCAGCGAAGGTCTTGCGAAAGACATGCTGGATGAACACCTTGAGATCAAGAGCGACTTGCTCAAAGTGCAGAAAAAATATCTGCGGCAATTTCGCCGAGTATTGCGGGAACTTACAGTTGCACGTTTTTATCACCTCGAAAACAAGCTGGACGCCGAAATCGATATCGCGCTGGCAGACGTGATTCCACTTTTTGAGGCATCGTAATGAGCAGTGCTATTTCGTTCTGACTGAATGGCCCATAACGCCTCAATGACTTTGCGTAAGACGTTCTTATGGTTCGGAGGCAGCTTCCTGCTACTTCTCATCGTGGTGGCCGGCTGGTTATGGACCGCAGACCTTGGTGTCTTCAAGCCACAACTCGAGCAGTGGGTAAGTGATCGTACCGGCCGCCAGTTTTCCATCGACGGCGAATTCGAAGTACACATTGGTGAGCAAACAGTCGTCATCGCCAAAGGTGTCCGGTACGCGAACACGGCGTGGGCCAACGAACCTTTCTTGCTTGAGGTGGGCTTTTTCGAACTACAGATCGACACGTGGTCATTGTTCAGGGGCCCGGTCCAGATCGAACTCATCAAACTTGCTGATACCAATGTGTACCTGCAGCGGTCGGATACCGAGGGCGCGAACTGGGAAATGCCACCGCGACAGGCAGACGCATCGGAGCCGGATTCTTCTGACGACGCGGGCAGGGGTTTTCGAGTAAGACAACTGGACGTTGCCCGCACGAATATTGTCTATATGAGCCCCGAGCGATTGGGTCCCATCGAACTGCGCATCGAACAGCTGAATCAGCAGCACGATGTCGATGATTTTCTTAATCTGAGATTACAGGGCGGCGTCGGGGATCGTGAGATCAGCCTGCACGCGAAAGTGGGGGCATGGGACGCATTGCTGGCGCGAAAAGCCGTGCAGTACGAAGTGGCGGCGCAGCTCGATACCTTTCATTTCGAAAGTCAGGGTTTCATCGATGATCTAACCAGGCCAAGCAGGCCGTCGCTGAGTATTAATGCAAGCGGTCCGGATGTGAACGACCTCGCCCGTCTGTTGCGGATCGAGCCGGAATACGATGGCGACATCGATTTCTCGGGTTCCTTGTCAGCGCAGGATAATGAGCCACTCAGGCTCGCCGTCGAAGGCAGGCTGGGAAAAACGCAGGTCAGGGCGACCGGTGCCTTTTCAAATCTGCAGAGCCTCGAACAGGCGGACCTCGAGTTGGCGGTATCCGGGCCGGATCTTAGCCGGGTTGCCCGTCTTTTCGGCGTCCGGCGCTTGCAGCCTGCACCCTTTGCGCTGGAACTCGATGCGACGCGTGATGGCTCGGACCTGGTTATCAACAAAGGCCACATGGTTTTCGCCGAGGCGGAGTTTGATCTTGCGGCGCATCTGCCGAAATTTCCTGAGCTTGACGACGCCAGCTTTCACTTCGAGATCGTTGGCGCCAGGTATGAAAGGTTTCGCGAAGTCATGGGAATACCGGGTGCAGCAAAGGGCCCTTACTCCCTGGCTCTCGATCTGCGGCAATCTCCGGACGGCATCGAAGTCATGCAATTCGACCTCGAATCGACGCTGGCTCGGGGACGAGCCGAGGGCAAGCTGGGGGTTGCGCCGGATTACTTCGGTACGGACCTGACATTTGAACTGGATATCGACAGCCTTGCGAACATTGGCGACGCATACAGCATGGCCGGAGTTCCGGACCGACCCCTGAAAATCAAGGGTACGGCTGTTCTGGGTTCTGATGGAATAAGGACGCGAGGACCGATTAGCATTCGCAGCAGTGACATTATGGCCGAGATTGATGGATTGATCGGTCTGGCGCCGGGTATTGCAGGCAGCGATTTGACGGTGTCATTGAACGGACCGAGCCTCGGCGAGTTAGTCAACTTGTTCGCATCGACCGAGGCAGTGCCGTTGTTGCCGTACAGTCTTCAGGGTGCCGTGCAAATAGGCAGCGACAGCTACCGTCTGCAGAAAATCAACGCCAAGGTCGGCCGCTCCTCCATGGATGTCGACGGCTCAGTCAGGCTCGGTCGCGGACTCGCCGGGATGCAGCTAAACATCAAGTCGGCGGGGCCGGCACTTGAGGAACTGATCGCTGGAAGTGGTGGCCCGGCATTGCGCCCCGGGCCTTACACGCTTTCGGGCAAGGTGGCGTTGACACAAGACGCGGTCAGGCTTGAAGGCATCGATTTCGAACGTGAGAGCGGACGGCTGAGAGGTGATCTCGAGATAGCGTTGCCGCTATCCAAACGGCAGGCCAGCTTTCGGATCAGGGGGGACGGTAATGATCTCCGAGCTGTCCTTGGAACTGTCTACGACTTTGAAATGAGGCAAGCCCCGTTCTCGATCGATCTGGAGGGTGACATTCTCAGTACGTGGCTCTCGCTGGATAAACTCGATTTCCGCATTGGCGATGCCGAGGTGACAGCAAATGGCACTCTCGATTTCGGCGCAGCGCAGCGATCTACGCGATTTTCCCTCGGTATCAACATTCCAGATGTTGCCGAGCTGGGTCTGTTGAAAGGTCGCCGCCTGCGCGGCCAGAGTTTTTCGCTGGACGCAAAGGTAAAGGGTGGGGGCGGGTTACTGACAATTGATGAGCTGGCCGCCAAATTGGGAGACAGCGATATACAGGGCTCGGGTCAGCTGCAAGCAGGCGCAACGCCGCAGCTCACTCTCGTGATTAGTTCCGACTCGATCCGGTTGGCGCCGCTCATGGAAGAGGTCGAGCCGCAATATGAGCCGGTGCCCACATTCGATGACGGACGCATGATTCCCGATATTGCGATGCCTTTCGAGCGAATGACCAGTCTGAATGCGGTGGTCAAAATAGACATCGGAGAGCTGCAACGCGATAACGCACGCATTACAAACTTCAAGCTGGATTCGCAGTTACAGGATGGGGCGTTCTATTTGCGCCAATTT
>JAIBDF010000163.1 GCA_024679535.1 Chromatiales bacterium | reverse complement strand
GTCTTGCAAAGATATGTCGCGGCTGCTGGGCCCCGCCGGTCTCGCGAGATTCGTAACCGGCATTGGCCAGTGCCAGCCGCAAAATGCGCCTCACACCGTCGTGTGTCTCCGGATGTGCTGAAGGCGATTCCGCTTCAACCAGATCCTTGATGAGATTCGTCAATGCGTCTTGCTGATCATTGACGTAGTTGAGAACTCTTGCCGCATTTGTCGCGCACATGTCACTGCTACTTTTTCATACTCTCCGGGAATGGAAATGCATTGGACCGGTCTATCGTCGCGAATCGACCTGGTGCGAGGTAAGCGAACAGTGGTGACGCATGGATCGTCTCCTGGTCATCTGTCTCCGAGGACCGCAGGTAGCGCTCGTCGGCGTAGGCGGCAACGATCTCGCCAGTGATAAGGCAGTTCTCACCAAAGCCGCCCACCGTTTTGTGGTGACGACATTCGAAGTACAGGTAACCATCCTTGACAAACCGCCCGTCGATCAATGCGGCGGGAAACGTCTGGAAATAGTCGATGACAGTCTTGCTGCCTTCCGCCGCCCTGGGGGACGCAGCAAGACTGGTCATCAGCACTTGCGATGGCTTCGGATAGCTGACCGTGAATTCGCCCGTGCGCTCGGCGTTGCTGCAGGTCTTGTGTCGTGGCGTACAAACAAAACCGAAATAGTTCTCCCAGCCCATCGGGGTAACCATGTGCTTGGGGGCCAGATCGAGCGATCCGTCCTCATCGCGCGTGCCCACAAGGACGAGAGGCGCAACGGTAAAAAACTGCTCCCAGACCGGAACCGTCGTGTCGAGCTTTACGACATGGTCACTTACTGAAGACGCGTGCATGGCATCACCCGCAACGTACAAATCCCCAGAGTTACGTTAGACCCGGACAGGGGTGAAACAAATAGGTAGTTATCCCAGTCGGGCGATCTCAGAACCGATAGCCGAAATCTTCGCGAAAATCGCAAGATCGCGTTTCTGCTATAGTGCCGAATTCTCAAGGAGCAAATCACATGACACAGGCCAAAACGGGCGATACTGTCCGTATCCACTACACGGGCACACTCGACGACGGCACGGAATTTGACAGTTCCGATGGCCGCGATCCGCTCGAGTTTGCACTCGGGGGCGGACACGTTATTCCCGGCTTCGATAGCGCCGTGGACGGGATGACCGTTGGCGAAAGCAAGTCCGTAACGATTCCGCCGGAGCAGGCTTACGGCGAGCGCCACGACCAATTGATACAAGAGGTCCCGAAAACCGCTTTACCCGAAGATATGGCACCGGCGGTCGGCATGCAGCTGCAAAGCCAAAGCCCCGACGGTCAGGTGATGAACCTCGTCGTCACCGATGTTTCTGACGACGTGATAACGGTCGATGCGAATCACCCGCTAGCCGGCCAGGTTCTGACGTTCGCGATCGAACTCGTCGAGATCGCCTGAACACACGGCAATGCATGAACTCTCGGTATGTCTGTCACTGCTCGAGCAAGTGCAGGCGATTGCCGCGGAACGCGGCGCGAGCCAGGTAACCCGAATAGCCATCAAGGTCGGCCCGCTCTCCGGCGTGGAGTCCGGCCTGCTCCGTAACGCCTGGCCGCTGGCAGCGGCGGGCACGATCGCCGTCGACGCCGAGTTCATTGTCGATGAAGCTGCAATTGTTGTGCGTTGCAGCGCCTGCAATACCGAGACGCCGGCGCTTGCCAATCGTCTCGTCTGCGGTGAATGTGGTGACTTTCGAACCAGCGTTGTCAGCGGCGATGAAATGATACTGCAAAGCGTGGAACTCGAGACGCCGTAGGTCGACCCTCAACAAATACGCGGCAACGGGTCGTCCTCAAGTTCTTCAAGAAAGCGCTCGCCGCCCAGCGGGGTCTCCAGGGTAACGCGCTGCTCCGCAGCACTGATGCGACCAATCCTCGCGGCATCGCTGCCGGCGGGAAGCTTGCGCCACAGGTCCAGCGCGGCTTCTGCCTGGTCAGGTGCGAGTATCGCGACAACGCGCCCTTCACACGCCAGGTAGTAAGGATCGTAGCCGAGCATGTCGCAGACCGATTGCACCGGTTCGCGCACAGGCACTGTCGCTGCGAAGCGCACTCCCAGCCCCGTCGCTCTCAATATTTCATGACCGATCGAGGCAATACCGCCACGCGTCGGGTCACGCATAAAGCGCAGGCCTTCCAGCGCGAGCAGGGGTTCGGTCAGGCTCATGACCGGACCCGCGTCGGAGACCAGATCGCCACGCAATCCGAACTCCTCACGTGCCAGCATGACCGCTGTTCCGTGATCACCGATCGGTCCACTGACAATCATGACATCGCCATCACGAATCTTGTCCATTGAGGGTTTCACACCGGGAAGCCTTACACCGACACCTGTCGTCGCGAGGTAGATGCCGCCACCTTCGCCACGTCGAACAACCTTGGTATCGCCGGCACTGATGCGCACCCCAGCTTCGACAGCCGCTTCGGCAAGGCTCGCAACAATGCGTTCGAGTTGAGCGACTTCGAACCCCTCCTCAATGAAGGCGTTCAATGTCATATACATCGGTCTCGCGCCGGATACCGCAAGATCGTTGGTCGTGCCATGAATGGCCAGCGAACCGATGTTGCCGCCCGGAAACTCGAGTGGTTGTACCGTGAATCCATCGGTCGTGATCATCACCTCGCCGTCGCCGAGGTCGATTTGCACGGCGTCGGCCTGCACGTCGAGTTCGCTTGCGGACAACGCTTTCGCGAAGACGTCCTCGATGAGTTCACGCATGAAGCGGCCGCCATTACCGTGTGCCAGTGAAATACGGTCGTCATCCATTATTGATTTCCCCTCGCGCCGCGACTTCTGCAGCCTGCCCATAACTCAATGCCGCATCATTGCAGGGCAATACCTGCGGCAGGTAAACAGCAAATCCCCTGTTCTCGAGCAGGGTCAGAGCCTGCTCGGCTAGAAAGCGATTCTGGAACACGCCGCCACACAGCCCGATTTGCTGCACGCCATACCGCCCACGGGCAACCTCAGCCTGGCGGACAATAGCCGCCGCCATACTGGCATGAAAAACCTCGGCTCGGCGCGGCGGTTCGACGGCGGGATTCCGCAGCGCCGCCAGTAATGGCTGCCAGTCCAGTCGCAGCACACCGTCGTCGCTTTCCTCGAGCTCAAGTTCGATGGCCGGCGCCGAATGTCGGCACAGCGCTTCAAGCATCATCGGTCCCTGTGCCTCGAAGCTTGCCCTTGGAATATCGCAGACCATGGCCGCAGCCGCGTCGAATAGCCGGCCGGCCGCACTGGTGACCGGGCAGTTAAGATCGCTATCCCACGCCGCCTTCGCCAGGCCATCGGGATCCGAAATGCCAGGCCACTCCTCGCCACACTCCCAATGCAGTGCAGCGGCGCTGCGCCAGGGCTCTCGACCTGCCGTGTCGCCCCCGGGCAAGCGGAAGGTTCGGAGACTCGCAAATCGCTGCCAGTGACCGGGGCGTCCGTAAAGCGCCTCGCCGCCCCAGAGGGTACCGTCACGGCCGAGCCCAACACCGTCCCAGGCAAATATCAGCCAGTCGCGGTCGTTCGCGTATTCGGCAGCCACTGCACTGGCATGTGCCTCGTGATGCCAGACTGTCTCGACCGGCAGCCGCGAGCGCCGCTGTGCCCAGCGGTTGGTGGTGTACCCCGGGTGCGCGTCGCTAACAACTCGGGTCGCACGCACGCCGTAGAGTGCCTGCAATTCGCCTGCGATCTGCTCGAACACATCGAGACTGCGCGGACTGTCCATCTCGCCGATGTGCGGCGACACGACAACGCGTCTGTCCCAACTAAGCGCGACCGTACCTTTCATCTGTCCACCCACGGCGAGCAAAGGTTCCGGCTGCGTCCAGGGAAGAGTCAACTCGCGCGGCGCGCAGCCGCGCCCGATTCGAAGTGGCCGCATGCGTGTGCCAATGCGCCGATAAACGGGATCGTCAGCCGGGCGTACAATTGGCCGGTTATGCTGCAGAAAAGCGTCAGCAACCGCCCGCAAGCGATGCTCCGCTTCCTTGTTGTCGGTCAGCACAGGCTCACCGCTGATGTTCCCGGAGGTCGCGACCACGGGTCCACCGAACGCGTCGAGAAGTAGCTGATGCAAAGGGCTATATGGCAGAAATACACCGATCTCATCGAGACCCGGTGCCACGTTGCTGGCCAGCGCACAACCGACTCGACGCATGCCGAGCACGATGGGTCGAATCGGACCGGCCGCAATTTCAGCCTCTTCTGGCGTCAGCGCAACCGATTCGCGTGCAACATCGAGTCCGTCATCACCCGCCACAGGAAACATGACGGCCAGCGGCTTATGGGGACGACGTTTGCGATCGCGTAGCTTCGCCACGGCGTCCTCGTTGCGTGCGTCACAAACCAGGTGATAGCCACCAATACCTTTGACAGCGACAACGTTACCGGCCTGTATCGCCGTAACCGCCCGTGCCAGAGACGCATTGGTCTCCTCTATCGGCACTGCACCCGGCTCGACGAACGACAGTTGTGGACCACATTTTCCACAGGCGACAGGCTCGGCGTGAAATCGGCGATCTTCCGGGTCTGAATACTCGGCCGCACAATCCGCACACAGAGGGAAACCCTTCATGCTCGTATTGGGTCGGTCGTAAGGCAGCGCGTCTATCAATGTATAACGCGGGCCACACTGTGTGCAGTTTATAAATGGGTATGCGTAGCGACGATCAGTTGGGTTCTGCAGTTCATGCCTGCAGTCATCGCACATGAAGTAATCGGGCGGAACGAATATTTGCGCGTCAGCATCAGCGAGGCTTTCGATGATCTCGAACCCATCGACCTCCGGAACCTCAATGCTGTTCACGGCGGCCAGGGCCGGCGACGACAATGGCGGCGCGCAGGCAACCAGCTCCTGCGTAAACCGTTCGACGCTTTCGACCGCGCCGACGGCAACGATTTCTACCTCACCAAGTTGGTTCTGAACATGACCGCCGATGCTGTGTTCGCGCGCAAGCCGGTAAACGAACGGGCGAAACCCGACACCCTGGACATGGCCCTGCAGGCGCACCCGCCTGGCAATTGTCTCACCAACGCGGGCAGCCAGTTCAGCCACTCGCAGCGCCCTTTTTGCGGCCATCCCACTCGTTTTCCCGCATACCGGACGACCACCAGATGCGACATGCGCCCTCGTCGGACACCATGCACGGCCCTATCGGTTTGCGCGGCGTGCAGCCACGGCCGTACAGGCGACATTGATTCGGGTAGATCTTTCCCAGCACTACCTGTGCACAATCGCAGCCCGGGGGCATTTCGCCAACGCGTTTTCTGGATTCATCGGCATAGGACCTGAAGCGCTGACGTGCATCGTGTGCCGCGTAGGCCTCCCGCAGTGCATACCCCGACTTCGGAATTGTGCCAATGCCGCGCCAGTTCGCATCGACGACTTCCATGACATCATCAAGCTGCCGGCGTGCCTCGGCATTACCACCGGGGCGCACGACCTCCGGATAGCAGTTGTCCAGAAAGTGTTTTCCGTCTCGCAGCTGGCGCAGGACCGAGTACATCGCGGCAAGCAGCGAGTCCGGGTTAAATCCGGCCACGGCCGCCGGTATGTCATGGTCCGCAACAACAACCTCCCACTCTTCGGGACCCATCACGGTGGCCACATGTCCGGGAGCGATGAGCGCATCGAAACCCGGCGTACCTGAGTTCAGCAACATCGCCACGGCTGGCCATGTCAGGCGTCCGGACAACAGTACGAGCAG
>JAIBDF010000047.1 GCA_024679535.1 Chromatiales bacterium | reverse complement strand
GCCGAGGTAGAACGACTCGTGGTTCTCGAACTCATTAATCGCCTGCTGCACGGCGTTCACTGCACGGCCGCGATCGAGCTCGATCGCACCCAGCCAGCGCAACAGGTTGCCAAGCGGGAACCAGAACAGTGATTTCTTGGCGAAGAATTTGACGTCGAGACCGACGGCTACTTTATAAACGAGGGCCCAATATCCATCCCAGTTCGATGTGTGGGGTGCTGCAACGAGCACGGCCTTGGGATCGTCCAGCACGCCGCCAACTGCGGTCCATCCGCCAAGGCGCAGGAGCAGGTGGGCAAGTTTTCTAAGCACGAGTGTTGTTGTTCATGAGTATGCGAGAGATTACAGCAATGTCGCCTGCCTGCGCACCTGTCGTGATAACGTTGTGCTGTTGATTACCACAAGCAAAGGACCCGCATGAGAACGTCCGGATGGATGAAACGCCAGCCCTGGTTCTGGCCGATCAAACTATTCCTGAAGCGCATCAGTGGTAAGGAGCTCTGGCTACGGCCGGAGGTCAAATACGATGTCCTGCAAAGCGATAGCTGGAAATACATTCCAGCGCTGCTGAACGAACAGTCGATCGTCTATTCTCTGGGTGTGGGCGACCTGATCGACTTTGATCTCGACCTGATCAACGATTACGGATTGACCGTGCACGCCTTTGATCCAACGCCTTTCGCCGAAGAGTGGATTCAGGGGCAAACACTGCCCGACAGATTCGTGTTTCATCCCTGGGCGGCAGCGGGCGAGGATGGCAGTCTGCGTTTGTATCGACGCGTCAATACGCGTGGCAAGGCGTCGGGTGTGATGTGGACCGCCGGGAGCGATGCCGGGGATGCCGAAGACTTCATCGATGCGCCTGCCTATACAATTCACACGATGATGGAGAAGCTCGGGCATCGCCACATAGACATGCTGAAAATCGATGTCGAAGGAGCGGAGTACCTCATCCTGGATGGCCTGCGAGAAGGAGACTGCCTGCCGAGGCAGTTGCTCGTTGAGTACCACCATCGATTCCCGGGGGTGGGGAAACAACGCACAGCGCACAGTATCAGCCGCTTGCGGCAGCTTGGTTACAGGATTTTTGGGATTTCGGAAACAGGCCGGGAGGTCTGTTTCGTGCTGGATCCAGGCTAAGGGGCTAGCTGTTTTTACGCGGCGGCAAGCCGGTGTGCTGGGACAGGACCTTGCCCTTACGGATGCGCTTGGCGTGTGCCGACGCGGTGTTCTTCCTGCGCGCTGACCCGCGTACCTTGTCTTCCGGTGGCTGATCTACAGGCACCAGTTGGTCCTCTCCTGACCCGATCAGGCGGCCGAGCCCCATATCTCGCAGTGCATCACGAATCAGCGGCCAGTTGTTCGGGTCGTGGTAGCGAAGCAGTGCTTTATGCAGGCGCCTCTTCTCAGGGCTCTTGACGGTTTCGACTTCGTCACTCTTGTAGGTGACTTTGCGCAAGGGGTTCTTGCGCGAGTGATACATCGCGGTCGCGGTCGCCATGGGTGACGGGTAGAACGCCTGCACCTGGTCCGCCCGGAAGTTGTTCTTCTTCAGCCACAGCGCCAGGTTCACCATGTCCTCGTCCGTGGTGCCCGGATGCGCCGCGATGAAGTAGGGGATCAGGTACTGCTCTTTGCCCGCCTCTTTCGAGAACTGTTCGAACATCTCCTTGAAGCGGTCGTAGCTGCCGATGCCCGGTTTCATCATCTTGTCGAGCGGGCCGCTCTCCGTATGCTCGGGAGCGATTTTCAGATATCCACCGACATGGTGGGTCACCAGTTCCCTGACGTACTCGGGGTCTTCGACGGCCAGGTCATAGCGCAGACCCGATGCGATGAGCACCTTCTTCACACCCGGCAGTTCACGCGCTTTGCGGTAGAGCGTGGTTAGCGAGGAGTGATCGGTATTGAGGTTACTGCAGATGCCGGGGAAGACGCAGCTCGGGCGGCGGCATGCGGCCTCGATCTCAGTGCTCTTGCAGGCAAGCCGATACATGTTCGCCGTCGGTCCGCCGAGATCCGAAATGACGCCGGTGAAGCCTGGAACGGTATCGCGAATCTTCTCGATCTCCTCGAGGATCGATTCTTCGGAGCGATTCTGAATGATGCGGCCCTCATGCTCGGTAATGGAACAGAACGTGCAGCCACCAAAACAGCCGCGCATGATGTTCACCGAGAAACGAATCATCTCGTAGGCGGGGATGCGTGCATCGCCATAGGATGTATGCGGTACTCGCGTGAACGGCATGCCGAAGACGTAGTCCATTTCCGCGGTAGTCAGTGGCTGTGCCGGTGGGTTCAGCCAGAGGTCTCTGCCGCCGTGCGCCTGCACCAGCGCCCGCGCGTTACCGGGATTGGTCTCGAGATGCAGTACGCGATTCGCGTGCGCGTAGAGAACGGCATCGTTGCGTACCTTCTCGAACGACGGCAGGCGAATAACGGTGCGATCCCGGTTGCGTTTGGCGTCGGGAACAAAACGCAATACATTCTGCTCGTCCCCTGGTTCGTCCTGCTTCGTTTCGCAAGCCGCGCTTTCCTGCGTGTTCACGTAGGGGCTGACGATCTGGTCGATACGACCCGGTCTGTCGATACGCGTCGAATCGATTTCCCACCAGTCCTCTGGTGTGTCGTCGCGGAGAAACGCAGTGCCCCGGACATCGGTGATGTCACGAATCTCTTCCCCGCGAGCAAGGCGATAGGAGAGTTCGACGATGGCCCGTTCCGCGTTGCCATAAACGAGGATGTCGGCACTCGCGTCCAGCAGAAGCGAACGGCGCACGCTGTCCTGCCAGTAGTCGAAATGAGCGATCCTGCGCAGCGACGCCTCGATACCGCCGAGAACGACGGGCACGTCTTTGTACGCTTCCTTGCAGCGTTGCGAGTACACCAGTGAGCAGCGGTCGGGGCGTTTGCCGCCGACACCGTGCGGCGTATAAGCATCATCGTTCCTGACTTTCTTGTCCGCGGTGTAGCGGTTGATCATCGAATCCATGTTGCCCGCGGCAACACCAAAGTACAGATTCGGTCTCCCCAGCTGCTCGAAGTCGTCTTTCGAATGCCAGTCCGGCTGGGCGATGATGCCCACCCGATAACCGTTTGCCTCAAGCAGGCGGCCGACGATCGCCATGCCGAACGACGGGTGATCGACGTAGGCATCGCCAGTAACGATGATGATGTCGCAGGAGTCCCATCCGAGTGCGTCCATTTCGGCACGCGACATCGGCAACTCTGGCGCGGTGCCGTAGCATTCAGCCCAGTAGTTATTGTAGCCGTAGAGAGTGGTGGAGAGTGCGGGCATGATTAGGTCTTGGCCAGATGGTCGGCCAGTATACCCAGTCTGGAGACTAACTACGGTCTCGCGATATAGGCGGCCAACGCGCCGGCGCCCAGTAGCACCCATCCGACCCAGGGAACAGTGCCCAGCGTCATGATTAATGAGCCGGCGACCACGCTGGTGGCGGCAGCGGTCAGCCAGTAGCGCTGGCGGCGTTGTTCCTTTAGCTGCTGGCGGATGTCTTTCAGCTCCGGTGACTGCAGATTGAAACGAATTCGGCCTTCGGCGACCTGTTCACCGACGTGGTTCAGAATCGCTGGTAACTCGCGCAGTGCATCGCGCAGCTGCGGCAGGTTTTCTCGCACATCCTTGAGCATGGCGCGTCCACCCACCTGTTCGTCCATCCAGCGCTTGAGCACCGGATGTGCGGTCTTCCACAGGTCGAGTTGCGGATATAGCTGGCGACCGAGTCCCTCGATATTGAACAGCGTTTTATGCAGCAGGATCATCTGCGGCTGGATCTCGACGTTGAATCGTTGCGCGACCCGGAACAGACGCATCAGTACCTGCGCAAAGGAAATCTCGGACAGCGGCTTGTTGAATATGGGCTCGCAGACGGTCCGCACGGCGGCTTCGAGCTGATCGACTCGCGTGCCTGCCGGCACCCAACCGGAATCAAGGTGCAGCTTTGCAATGCGGTGATAGTTGCGATCGAAAAATGCGAGGAAGTTCTCAGCCAGGTAGCGCTGGTCCTCAGGGCTCAATGTGCCGACGATGCCGAAATCCACGGCCGCGTATTTGGGTCTTTCCGGGTCGTTATGAAGAACGAAGATATTTCCGGGGTGCATGTCCGCATGGAAGAAATTGTGCCTGAAGACCTGGGTGAAGAAGATCTCCACGCCATTCTCGGCCAGCACCTGGATGTTGGTGCCAGCCTCGCGCAGCGTCTCCATATCGCTGATCGGTGTGCCGAAAATGCGCTCCTGGACCAGCACCTCAGGGCGGCAGTAATCCCAATAAATCTCCGGTACGTAGAGCATGTCGGAGCCCTGGAAGTTGCGTTTCAGCTGTGCCGAGTTGGCGGCTTCGCGCATCAGGTCCAACTCGTCGAGAATCGTATGCTCGTATTCATCGACGACTTCGAGGGGCTTCAGGCGCTTGCCGTGTTCCCAGTAGCGATCGGCGAGCTCCGCAATCATGCGGAGCACACCCAGGTCACGTTCGATCTGTTCCAGCACGCCTGGGCGCAGGACCTTGACGATCACTTCGGTGCCCGCTTTTAATTTTGCGGTATGCACCTGTGCGATAGAGGCTGCTGCCAGCGGCTCGGTATCGAAGCGCTCAAATACTTCCTCGACGGGTTCGCCGTAAGCCTCGTTGATAATGCCGATGGCCACCTCGGCTGGAAATGGGGGTACCGCGTCCTGGAGCTTGGCTAGTTCGTCCGCGATATCTGGCGGTAACAGATCCCGGCGTGTCGAAATCGCCTGTCCGAACTTGACGAAGATCGGGCCGAGTTCTTCCAGAGCCAGGCGAATGCGTTCGCCGACAGGTGCTGAACTGTCGCGCCGCCGTGGAGCGAGGTAGAAGAGGAAGCGCAAGGGCCGCAGCAGGTGCGTCTCCTTGATGATGCCGTCGAGGCTGTACTTAACCAGTACGCGCTGGATCGCAAGCATGCGCATTATTGCGCGGCGGCGTGCCATGCTAGCGATCGTCCTGCAGTTTGTTGATGCGTGCTTCCAATCTGTCTACGTCGTCACGCAGGGTGTTTACATTGCCGGCGAAGCGCTCAACCTCGTAGCGGCTGGGCGCATCACGACTTTCTTCCTGAAGATACTCGCGAATGTTTGCGCCCATGGTCGAGCCCGCGCTGCGCGTCCAGTTGCTGACACCTCTCGCGAACTCACCGAGCCGGTGTGCGGCTACGTCACCCACGACGCCCGACAGCTCCTCCTCGATGTCCGGTTTGGCATACTCCAGCAGTTGCTGAAAATCATCGGCCAGATGCGCATCGCCCGCTAGCTCCAGCGAGCCGTCTCGCAGTGCCCCAACACCCGCTTCGCCGAGCATACGTGCCAGCGTAATGAGCGAACCCGTGATTACAACGTCAGGCTCGGCGTCACACTCCGTGGTGAGTTCGAGGCAGTCGTTGTGGACGACGAACCAGGTAGCAAGTGACGTGTTGCGAACGCGAACCGCCACGACGGTGCCGTCGAGCTTCCGGCAGAGGTCACGAGCAGGCGTCGTTGAGCGAATATTCTTATTGAGCACATTGGCGACGGGGCGCAGTGCGGCTTCGAGCGGATTCATGGCGGTCAGATCCGGTAGCCGACATGCAGAGCCACGATGCCGGCTGCGAGGTTGTCATAACGGCAACGCTCGAAGCCCGCGTCTTCCATCATCGCTTTCAGGGCTTCCTGGTCCGGGTGCATGCGGATCGACTCGGCCAGGTACTGGTAGCTGTCTGAGTCGCCGGCGACCAACTTGCCGATCGTGGGCAGCACTTTAAATGAGTAGAGGTCGTACGCAGGTTTAAGGACCTTGTGGGGTTCTGAGAATTCCAGGATCATTGCCTTGCCGCCGGTCTTGAGCACACGGAACATTGAGCGCAGCGCCGCTTCCTTGTCTGTGACGTTGCGCAGGCCAAAAGCGATCGTGATGCAATCGAACGTACCGTCTTCGAAGGGCAGGTCCTGGGCGTCTACCTGTGCGATCGACAGGTTACCGGAGACTCCGGCATCCACAAGGCGGCTGCGTCCCTGCTTGAGCATGGCGGCGTTGATGTCAGCGAGGACGACGTGACCAGTGGAGCCGACCTTCTTCGAGAACTGGCGTGCCAGATCGCCGGTGCCACCGGCAAGATCGAGCACCACGTCCCCGGGTCGAACGGCGGCCTGGGCGATCGTGTGCCGTTTCCACAGACGATGCAGCCCGGCCGACATCAGGTCGTTCATGATGTCGTAGCGGCTCGCTACGGAGTCGAAGACATCGCGAACGAGGTTCGCCTTGTCGTCGGCGGACACGTCCTGGTAACCGAAATGCGTTGTGTTATCGGAGTCCTGCTTAGCCATGGTTCTTGTTCTCCTCCGGCAGGCGAGGATACCCAAAATCGGTACCAGTTACCCTATTTCCTCGGCAAGGTTTTCGGGGCCAACCCAAGGATTATCGTCGAAATAGGGTAACTGGTACCGATTAACGAAGCTGTTACAGGATGTACCTACTCAGGTCCTCGTCCTGGGACAGTTCAGCCAGATGATCGTCCACGTAGCCGGCGTCGATCGTCAGCTTCAGTCCGCTCTTGTCCGACGCCTCAAAGGATACCGTCTCGAGCAGGCGCTCCATGACCGTGTGGAGTCGTCGTGCGCCGATGTTCTCGGTGTTCTCGTTAACCTGGTAGGCGATTTCTGCAATACGCCGGACGCCACTTTCTGCAAACTCGAGCGCCACGTCCTCGGTATCGAGCAATGCGCCGTACTGAGATGTGAGCGAGGCATCAGGTTCGGTCAGGATGCGCACGAAGTCTTCAGTCGTCAGCGATTTCAGTTCCACCCGGATAGGCAGTCTGCCCTGCATTTCGGGAATCAGGTCCGATGGCTTGGACACATGGAACGCACCCGAGGCGATAAACAGGATGTGGTCGGTCTTGACCATCCCGTACTTGGTGTTGACGGTTGAGCCTTCGACCAGGGGCAGCAGATCGCGCTGCACCCCCTCACGGGACACGTCGGCGCCCTGCGTGCCCGAGCTGCGGGCGACCTTGTCGATTTCGTCGAGGAAGACAATGCCATGCTGCTCCACGGCCTCAAGCGCTTTGGACTTGAGCTCATCCTCGTCCACGAGCTTGGTGGCTTCTTCATCTGTCAGCAGGCGAAAGGCATCCTTGACCTTCAGTTTGCGGGTCTGCGAGCGGTTGCCGCCGAGGTTCTGGAACATGCCCTGTAGCTGGTTCGTCATCTCTTCCATGCCGGGAGGCGCCATGATCTCGACGCCCATCGGCATAGCCTGAATCTCGATCTCGATTTCCTTGTCGTCGAACTTGCCTTCGCGAAGCATCTTGCGAAATTTCTGCCGCGTATCCGAATCGGCCGGTGGTGCATCGGGCTCGTTCGTGAAGCCGACGCTGCGAGATGCGGGGGGCAGCAATGCGTCCAGCACACGCTCCTCGGCGGCGTCTTCGGCGCGAAAGCGCACCTTGCTCGTGGCGTCTTCGCGAATCATCTTGATCGAGACATCCATAAGATCGCGGATGATGCTGTCGACCTCGCGCCCAACGTAACCTACTTCGGTGAACTTGGTGGCTTCGACCTTGATGAACGGCGCCTTGGCCAGGCGTGCCAGCCGTCGGGATATTTCCGTCTTGCCCACGCCGGTTGGCCCGATCATCAGGATGTTTTTGGGTGTAATCTCGCTGCGCAGCGGCTCATCTACCTGCACACGGCGCCAGCGATTGCGCAGGGCGATCGCCACGGCACGCTTGGCCTCATCCTGGCCGACGATGTGTTTGTCCAGTTCCTGGACGATTTCACGGGGGGTCATTTGTGACATATTTAAATCGCGGCTGAAGACCGCTCCTACAGCTCTTCGATGATGATGTTCTGGTTCGTGTACACGCAGATTTCGCCGGCAATCAGGAGGGCTTTTTCAGCGACCTCTCGTGCCTCCAGATCGGTGTTGTTCAACAGCGCAAGCGCGGCCGCCTGCGCAAAGGGGCCGCCCGAGCCAATGGCCATCAGGTCGTTTTCGGGCTCGATGACGTCACCGTTGCCGGATACAACAAACGAGCTTTCCTTGTCGGCCACACAGAGCAGCGCCTCCAGCCGGCGCAGACGCCGGTCGGTCCGCCAGTCCTTTGCCAGTTCGATCGCAGCGCGGGTCAGGTTGCCGTACTGCTCGAGCTTGGCCTCGAAGAGCTCGAACAGGGTGAATGCATCGGCTGTACCGCCGGCAAATCCTGCGATGACGCGACCGCCGGCCAGGGGCCGCACCTTGCGGGCATTACCTTTCATTATGGTGTTACCCATACTGACCTGACCGTCACCGGCGATGGCAACTTTGCCATTGCGGCGGACTGAGACAATGGTTGTCCCTCTGAACTGCTCCATCGTGTAATTCCTGCTATGTGGCCCGTTATCTAGTCTTTCTTGCGGGCGCGCGGATGAGTTTGGTCGTAAATTTGGGCGAGATGCTGGAAATCAAGGTGCGTATACACCTGGGTTGTCGAGATATTAGCGTGCCCGAGCAGCTCCTGAACGCCGCGCAGGTCGTGGCTGGACTCAAGTACGTGCGTGGCAAAAGAATGCCGGAACAGGTGCGGGTAGACGTTGGCATCCAGGCCCTGCTGCTTCGCCCAGAGCTTCACTCGAGCCTGTACCGAACGGGAGCTGATGCGTGTGCCTCGATTGCTGACGAACATGGCTTCTTCATCCGCATCGGCCAGCTCGCCGCGGGTGATGCCCCACTGGCGCAGCGCCTTCAATGCCTGGCGGCCCACGGGCACAATCCGATCCTTGTTGCCTTTGCCGGTGACGCGCACCGTGGCGTCATGCATATCGACGTCGCCGAGGTTCAGGTCGATAAGCTCGGCAAGCCGCAGCCCCGAGGAGTAGAGCAGTTCAAGGATTGCCCGATCGCGATCGACGAGCGCGCCGTCACCTGGGATATCAAGCAGGCGCGCCATACGATCGGCATCGAGGTTGCCGGGCAGGCGTTTCTTGCCCTTGGGGGCCGACACGGATGAGACCGGGTTCTTCGATACCACCTTCTCGCGAATCAGATAACGAAAGAACGTGCGGGAAGCCGACAGGCGGCGCTGAATGCTCCTGGCGCTAAGACCCTTGCGAAAACAGGAGGCAGAATAGGCACGAACATGCTCGCTATCGAGATCACCCCATTGGCCGAGGCCTGAGGCCTGGCACCAGGCCGCCAGATTTTCGAGATCCCGGCGGTAGTTCTTGCACGTCAGCGGTGACAGGCGTCGCTCATACTCGAGATGCCGGATGAACCGATCGATCCAGCCAGCGTCATTCACGGGGATGTCTCTAGTAGCGCTTCAGGGACCCTGCAACCAGGTCGCCGAGGCGGGTCAGGAAATCGATGCTCATGCCCGGATGGAAACGATCGCTGTCGATACTGCCGACCGCCAGAAAACCGATTTCCGCGCCTTCGCCGAGCGGTACGAGTGCTGCTGAGCCGATTTCATCGGCGTCGTGCTGAAACAAAAACTCCCGTTGTGAGTCGCGAATGTTGCCGCAACGCGCGCCGCTGCCATTCAGGAACGTGCTGAACGGCTTGAGGCTGGTGTCGTTCTTTTGCACCACGCGGAAGAAGCGGCCGATGTTGATATCCAGAAACGCCTCGGGCTCGCCGAAGAGGACGAGCACCGCCTGGTCTGCCCCAAAGCCGGAGCGCAGGGCTTCCTCAATAATGACGATGGTCCTGTGCAGGTCTGTCGCCGCGAGCAGTCGCAGCGTCAGTTCGTGAATCTTCGAGGACAGGACGTCGTTTTTACGAGCAACCTGAATCAATTCCCTGAGCTGGCGTTCGAGCCTCAGCTCCTTCTGCCGCAGCACCGAAACCTGTCGTTCCACCAGGGAAACAGCGCCACCGCTGGCGTGTGGAAGATTGAGTGAGCTAAGCAGTGTGGAATGGCGCTCGAAAAAGTCGGGGTGGGCCGCCAGGAAGTCATGAATCGACTGTTCCGACAGCTCTTCTTCGACGAATTCCTCTTTGCGTTGCGTGCTCATAAGCTCATGATTCCTTCAGCAATAAACTCGGCGTTTCCCGTTAGCCAGACCGGCTCCGAACCGCCGCGCCAGCTTACCACGACTTGGCCGCCCGGCAGCCGCACATCGACAGCTTCATCCAGCAGTCCGAGCACCTGGCCCGTGACGACCGCAGCGCAGGCGCCTGTTCCGCAGGCTGCGGTTTCACCGACCCCGCGCTCGAACACGCGCAGATCAATGTTCCCCCTGTCGCGTATTCGTGCAAAGCCAATATTGGCAGACTGGGGAAATCGCGCGTGCTGCGCCAGCATCGGACCGAGTTCGTCGACGCGCGTCCTATCGACATCGTCAACGTGCAACACACAATGAGGATTGCCCATAGAAACGACGCAGACTTCGAATTTCTCGTCGCCACTTTCGAGCGTATAGCGATCTGCTCGTTTGTCGGCCACGAATGGAATCTGGGCTGGCTCAAATTCGGGCGTGCCCATGCTGACGGCAACCAGCCCGTCGTCATCCACGCGCGCCTCGATCGCGCCAGCCGGGCTGAGCAGGGTGAAGGCTTGTGGATGCCCGCCCTGATTGGCGAGAACGCTGGCAACGCAGCGAACGCCGTTGCCACATTGTTCGACCTCGGAACCGTCGTTGTTGAAAATTCGATAACTGGCCGCGAACGCGGGATCGTCGGCTGCAGTAACCCACATCAGCTGGTCGAACCCTGGTCCGGTCTCCTCATTTCCGAGTACGCGGAGTTCATGCGGCGACGGCGGCAGGGCCGCTCCATTGCGTTGGTCGACGACAAGAATCTGGTTACCCGTGCCGTGCATTTTTGTGTAAGCAACGTTCATTAAATCAATTGTGTGCCGCGTTTCTCTGTCGAATGGACTTTTGTGTTCGGCGTCTGTAGTTTACATAAACCTGTTACCGGTCGAACGATAACCAATCTAAAAACATTGCCCCTGGAGAGCGTCATGCGGCACATAATGGTTATGAATGCGAAGGGTGGTTGCGGGAAAAGCACCCTTGCTACAAACATAGCATCCTACTTTGTTAACGAAGGCGCCACCGTCGCGTTAGCCGACTACGATCCCCAGCGGTCAAGCCTCGACTGGCTCGAAAGGCGTCCGGATAACCGCCCGAAAATTGCTGCCGTTGCGGGTTTTGAAGACGGTCTTCGCCACGCGCCACGCAATGCTGACATCCTGGTGATCGACGCGCCAGCACGCTCGCACGGCAAGGAACTGACAAATCTCGTGGCGCATGCCGAGACCATTATTGTCCCGGTGTTACCGTCGACGATCGACATGCAGGCCACAACGACCTTTCTTGACGAACTCAAGAGCGTGGGCAAAATCGAACGCAAGCAGGCCAAACTCGGCCTCGTTGCGAACCGCGTCCGTGATAACACGCTGATCTTTGACGATCTGGATGAGTATCTGACCAACGCGAAGGTACCGTATATTGCCGCGTTGCGTGAAGCGCAGAACTACGTGCGTGCTTACACGCGCGGTCTCGGCATCTTTGAGTTGCCGGAGTATCTCGCATGGCCGGATTGGGATGAGTGGCAGCCGGTGACCGCGTGGCTAAGGAGCAAGCGCTCCCAGCCCTAAGGGCGCTCCGACAATAAGCTGGCCCTGATTCCGTCCTCAGGATTCGAATATCGAGGAGTGACGCCCAGCACCTCGCGCATCTTCGTTGTGTCCACGACTCGCGATGAGGACAGGAATGCGAGCCTGACGGCCGAAAACTCCTTTTCCGCCTGTGCACGGCTTATTCGTCGCGGTTCCGGCAGCGCTGCCTGGCGCGCCACTTCGGCGGCAAACCACGTTGCGTTGCGGTTGTCCCCGTCGCCCACATTGTAGATACCCGCTGGCGTGTCCTCACAGAGTGCCGCAATGCAGCAGCTGGCAAGATCATCGACATGGATACGATTGCCGGGACTGGCATCGCCCTCGGTGAGAAACGCGCCGCCTTCCTCGAGGCGCTGTAAAGGGAGGCGATCCGGCCCGTAAATTCCCGGGGCACGCACTATCACGAGCTCATACCCAGCGCTTTTCGCAGCCTTGGAAAGTATGGTCTCAGCGCTGATGCGGGCCTTTGCCATCGGGTTGTTTGCGGTCACTGCTGCGCTCTCGCTGACGACGGCGCCGTTGCAGTCTCCGTAGACGCCGGTCGTACTGATATAAACAAAACGCGTCGGGGCAGGCTCCAGTAGCGATAGAAAGCGCTGCAGACGTTCGTCGTCTTCACCATCAGGCGGGCAGGTGTACAGCACGGCGTAACGGTCAGGCAGGTTCAGAGGCAGGGATTGCAGCTGGTCAAAATCAAACACGTGGAACGGATGCGCGGTGTCCACCGGCGAACGACTGAGGCCCATGGCCTCGTCCGCGGGCAGGCGCTCAAGCACGCGGCGGCCCGTGTATCCGGTCCCTGCGACAATCGTGAACACGACCTACTCTTTCTCGATGTGGGGAATGGCCGGTAACGGTTTTGCAGCGACCATACCGAGACCATCGCGGTAGGCGTCAGCGGCAGCATCGGCCTCCCCCATCCGGGCAAGCAGGGCACCGTATTCCTGGTAGGCCTCCGGCGTTGGCCGCATGCTGATTACGGTTTCGAGATAGCTGCGTGCCTTACCCCAAAGCTCGTTGCGCAGACACAGGCGGGCGGCGGCCAGTAGCAGGTCAGGATCTTCGCCATGGCTCTTCAGCCAGCCCTCAGCGCGTTTCAGCTGTTTCGTCGTGTCGGTAGCTTCGACCAGGCCGAACAGTCGAACCAGCGGGCCGCACCAGTTCGACTTGAGCGAGCTTGCAAGCTCCTTCTCGGCACGATCGTGCAGGCCGGCGCGCATGAGTCCTTTGTAGTAAGACTCGAGTAGCGTGATGTCGGCCTTCAGGCTGCGCGGGATGCTCTTCCACGTGAATTCGAGCACTTCCACATCCGCTGCCCCATCGAGTGCTTCCTTGTGCACGCGGACAGTCCACATCTCAATAGTCGCCGGCTTGATCTGAGTGTTCTTGCGCAGCCGGGGCAGGATCTCCCCGAGGGCGGCCCAGTCTTCGAGCTTGAAGTACAGCTGCCCCATGAGCGCCAGGGCATGGACATGGTTCTTTGAGTCTTCTTCGAGCCGCCGCAGCGTTGCGAGCGCCTGCTCGTACTGGTTTCGGTCGAGCTGGAATTCAGCCTGCGTCAGCAGCACCGCGTTGGCCGCCTCTGGCGTTTCCTGGAACGCAAGGCGCAGCCACTCGTCACGACGCTCATCGCGGCCCTGAAGGTGCGCAGCCCGGGCGGCCTGCAGGTAATTGAATAGCGGCGAGTCACTGGTGCGTGCTGCACGGCCCAGCATTTTCTCACCGCGCGCCAGGTTACCTTCGGCGACGGCGATCATACCCTTGGTCATTTTCTGGCCGGAGCGGGCGGAACGAATGCGCCCCGCGGCTTCGCCCAGCCGTCGCGGCGCGACGATGATTTTGCGAACGACCCAGGCGGTGACCAGCAGCGCCACCACTATGCCCACGAGTACGGGCACGGTCATCTGGTAATAGGTGCCCTGGAACTCAATGAGAACGCTGCCAGGATCGGCGAGAAGGAAGTGCGCCCCGAACGCACTGATAAACAGGACGACGACAACGATAATGCCGAATTTCACTGCGTGGTCTCGTTCAGAGTGCGGAACTGGCGAAGCAGGCGCAGGGACTCGGAGATATCCGGGACCGCTGTTGCGAACACATGCCCGCGGACTTCAGCAATGGTGGCCTGAGCCCCCGCGACTGACGCGCTGCTGGTATCGAAATAGTCTGCAAGCAGTGCGTTTGTGTCGTCGAGCGTTTGCTCGAAGATGGCCTGTTCACCACGCAGCAGTGCGAGGCGCGCCGATTGCAGTTGCAGTGCAATATTATTGCGCAGGAAGAACTCCGCGTCTGGCGACAGTTGAACGAGCTTCGCCTGATCGGCTGGCGTAACCGTAACGAGGCCCGACATAGCGCCCTTGACCGATGCCCATGCGCGGCCCGCGCCGCTGAGCTCGGGGTCGATCTCATTGGTCTCTTCGTTCGCCACAGCCGCACTGGCAAGCGGCAGCGACTCCACGACCCGGGCCAGACTCGCCAGGGTGAGCGTTGCGCCTTCGATATCGGGTTTTTCCAACGCTTCGAGCGCCGTGAGCTCATCGGAAAGCGCGCGTCGCACGTCGGTCAATGCCGGGTTGGCAAGCTGCACGATGCGCTCATCCGCCATTTTCAGCGCAAGCGATGCAAGATGTGGGTTGTTGGCGAGTTGCAGCTGCGCATTGGCGATCTGCATGTAGTACTCGGACTCGGCAAGTACCCACGCATCGCGTGCACCCTCCGAGACCCCCGCGAGTGCTGCGACCGAGCCCTCAAGAGTCGACATACGAGTCGGCAACGAACTCAGCAGGCGTACACGCTCATCCAGTTCCTGGCGAATCGCTGTCAGTTCGGCATCGATGGCGGGGTCGCGACCGCCGAGACCGGCAACGCGCGCCTCAAGGTCAGCGAGCGACTTCGCAGATGTTGCGACCCGGCTGTCGAGCCGGGCGACCGCGTCATCCGCACGGGTGTCGCGCGCACCCTGCCAGTTGTGCCATGCGGTGTAACCGGATGCTGTCACGGCGATGATCGCGAGCAAAAATGCCAGCCAGACAACGGAATTGCCAGCACGCGCGCGCTGCGGTTTCTCAGCAACGACCTCATCGGGAGAGGTCTCTTCCGCCGCAGCCTCTTCAACAGGTGCATGGTCGTCTTGCTTGTCTGTGTCGCTCATGATGCTATTCCGGAATCGGTACTTTGTAGTGCGATGATCGCCCGAACCATATCGTCAGCGCCCGGCCCTGGTGCGAGAATCGGCCGAGACGCCGGGTAGCGGTCCAGAGCCTCTTTTAACACACGACCTGCGGGCGTCACCAGTGGCGTCGACTCGAGTTGGCCACAACACCAGGCAGGCAACAATTTGGTGAGATTTACCAGGGACTGCACGCTCATGATCGTAATGACATTTATCTGGTGCTGCCGCCAGCGGGACTCAAGGTCGGCGAGGGTATCGGCACTGATGGCGGGCAGGCGGCGCTCGTAGACGGACAGGTAATCCACCTTGGCGCCGCGCGACCGCAGCTCGTCGGCGAGCAGCTCCCGGCCTGCCGACCCGCGAAGGATGCGAACGCGTTTGCCGGCAACGTCCAGCAACGGTGGTTCCGCCAGCAGATGCTCGCTGTCATAGCCGGCCGTGGACCGGATATCCACAATGCGTCCGGCCTTCTCGATGGCCCTTGCGGTTGCCGGACCAATCGCGGCGACTTTGCCGTTGTCTGCATATTCGATGCCGTATTCGACCGCGTTGCGGCTGACAAAAATTACGAAGTCGGGTTTGTCGAGCGCCTTCGCGGCAGCGCGCACGTCGAGCTCGTCGAGCGGTGCGATGTCGATGACTGGCAGGCAGTATGCGGTGCCGCCTTGCGCTTCAATGGCATCAACGAGCTCAGTCGCCTGCGTGCGCGGTCGCGTGACGAGCACGCCAACGCCATGCAGCGGACGATCAGCCATGCGTGGCCCCGGCGGCCTCGAGCAGTTCGGCTGCGCCTTTAGCGAGCAGGCGAGCGGCAAGTTGTTCGCCAAGCACTTCGGCATCGGCGGCTTTGCCACTGACGCTGTCGCGAATCGACTTGCTGCCATCAGGCATGGCGACAAGCGCCGTAACGGTCAGCAGGTCTTCGTCGATGACCGCGTAGGTTGCCACCGGCGACTGGCAGCTGGCTTCGAGCACACGTGCGATCGCCCGTTCCGCCAGGGTTGTCTGCACCGAGGTTGCATGATTGAGCTGCGCCAGCACTGTACGAAGTTCGGTCGCCTCTTCGAGGCACTCGATGCCAACGACGCCCTGCGCCGCGGCCGGCAGCATTTCGTCGGGAACGAACAGCTGGCTGATGCGGTCATTGAACCTGAGGCGCTCAAGGCCGGCCGCCGCGAGAATAATTGCGTCATAGTCGCCATTGTCGAGCTTGGCGAGTCGTGTATTGACATTGCCACGCAGTGGCTCGATGCGCAGGTCGGGGCGCATCATCTTTAGCTGGGCCTGGCGCCGCAGGCTGGAACTGCCGATCAGGGCACCCTGAGGCAGATCGGACAGCTGCTCGCCATTCGGCGACACCAGGGCATCGGCGTGATTGGCACGTTCGAGCATTGTTGCGAGGCAAAAACCCGGGGGCATCTCGGCGGGCACATCTTTCATGGAGTGCACGGCGATGTCCGCCTCGCCGGCCTGCATGGCGATCTCGAGTTCCTTGATGAACAGGCCTTTGCCGCCGATCTTCTGCAGGCTGCGATCGAGAATCTCGTCGCCTCGTGTCGATAGCGGTACCAATTCAGCGGTGTCGACCTCGGGCAATTCAGCGAGCAGGGCGGCGACATGTTCTGCCTGCCAGAGGGCGAGGGCAGATTTGCGGGTTGCGATACGAATTTTCATGATTCTCTAAGTCGGCGTTTTACTTCGGCAACATGCCGGCGGCTGATTATCAGCTCTTTGTCCTCGACTTGCGAGTGGTCTCGCAGGGCGACACGACTCTTGCCATCGGCATTTCTTTCAATACGGTCGATCCGCGCAACGGCAATCAGCGCACCGCGATGGATGCGCACGAAGCGGTCGCCGAATTCGGCCTCCAGTGACTTCAGTGAATCATCAATCAGGTCGTGACCGTTATCGTGGTCTACCGAAACGTATTTCCGGTCGGCGATGAAAGAGGTGATCTCATCTATCGGTATCAACTTGAGGTCGCCGTGCGTGTGTGCGCAGACGTGTCTGCGCTGCATGTCGAGGTTAGCCGCCGCAGCTGCGGAGGTCAGTGTACTGCCGACCAGGCGTGTGGCCTGTTCCAGGGCCCCTTTCAGCCGTGAGCGGCGCACGGGCTTGAGGATGTAGCCAATGGCCCGAGCTTCAAACGCGTCGATCGCGTACTCGTCATAGGCGGTCGTGAAGACGACGGCAGGTGGGGTGTCCATGGAATTGAGGTGGTGAGCGGTTTCTATACCGTCCATACCGGGCATGCGGATATCGAGGAGAACGATGTCTGGTGACACACGGCTGGCAACATCAAGCGCCTCAATACCGTTAGCAGCTTCGCCCACGACATCATAACCGTCTTCATCGGCAAGGACCTGGCGCAGGCGGTCACGAGCCGGTTGTTCGTCGTCGACGATCAGGACCTTCATGCCGCATCCTCATCGTCAGGGAAGCGCAGCGTTACGACGAAGCGGTCGTCACTATTATCGACTTCGACCGAGGCGCGACTGCCGTAAGCGAGTTCGAAACGCTGCCGGATGTTGCTCATTGCCATGTTATTACCGGTCTTGCCGCGCGCCTTACCCGACGCAACGGGGTTAGACACGGTGATCTGCAGGTAACGCCCCTCCCGCTTGCCGGAGATCAGGATTTCGCCGCCTTCGGGGAGTAGCTCAATGCCATGGTAGATCGCATTCTCCACCAGTGGCTGGATCGTCAGGCTCGGGATACGGGCACGCATGGGCAGTTCTTCAATATCCCAGCAAACCCGCAGACGATCGCCGAGCCGCAATTTCTCAATGCGCTGGTAGATGGCGGTCACTTGGAGCTCTTCTTTGAGGGTGATCCGGTTACGTGTGGTCGACAGGCTGGCGCGCAGCAGCTCCGACAGGTCCTCAACCGCCTGCTCGGCCTGTTGCGGGTTGGTGCGGGTCAGGGACGCAATGGTGTTCATGCTGTTGAACAGGAAATGCGGACGAATCAGCGCCTGCAGTGCGCTGATGCGTGCCTGCGCTTCGAGAACGACACTGCGTCGCCACTCACTGGAGATGTACAGATAACGCATTGCCAGGGCGATGATGATTGAGCTGATGGCAAAGGTATGGAGCAGGAAATACAGGTGCGAGCTATCGATGATTGGCGTGCCGGCCAGACGCCAGGGGATTTGCCAGGCCAGTTCGGCGACGACCAGCGACATGAGTTCCAGCACCAGGAAGCTGATAACGAATGCCCGGGTTTTGCCGGTGCGCTCGATGCGACGGCGAAACTGGCACATGATGGCCGAGCCCAGCAGGGCCAGCCACAGGACGAAGAACGATGTCTTGGAGAGGAGGATCAGAAATTGTCCGTCCCCCGTATCTGCGGCCAGGGCCAGAACGATGGCAACGAGCTCCGCGACGAGCAGGACAATGAACAACGTTCCCGCTGCGCAGAAATCAGGCAGGTATACCTGGGTGTCCGGGCTGGTTGAGTCCGGTGCAGCCGTCATGCACGCGCTCCTTCAAACATGCGGGCATTGTAACGCCCGGGAGCGTGTGTCGCTCGGACGAGTTCCGGATCCGATCAGGAGCAGAATTCGGAGATTTGCTCTTCAGCTTTCCTGCGAGCGTCCTGGCGCTGCTCGGCGTCGAGGTAGACGCGTTCGCCGGATTCGTCCGTGCGGTAGATGCGTCGTGCCTGCAGGTAGCTTTCAAGGCGCGCGCGTGATTTTTCGCATTTCTGTGCACGCTCGGTGGCAATGTTCGCCTGCTCGGCCGCTTCTTTCTGTGCTTCTGCGGCAGCGGTCTTCTCGTCTTCCCGAGCTGTCCTCGCATCAACGCGTGCCTGGGTGCGCTGACGCACAGCACTGTTGTTAGTGCGGTTGTAAGTCATATGAAGGCGTTCTTCAGTAGCAGCACCGGTCGGGCGATCTTCGTAATGCACATTGCCGTTCTCGTCAGTCCACTTGTAGATCTCGTTAGCCATCGCACCGCTGGCGATGGTCATTGCGATTACTGCGCAAGAGAGAGCTAGTCGTTTGCCTTTCATCATGATCCTTCCTGGCACGTCAGTACCGTTGGGTTGCACGTTTATCCTTAAGGTATTAGACCACGAAAGGGCTGAAGTTGACGTGAACGTGATCACAGCTAAATGTGGAATTTTGCACGATTGCAAAATGAAAAGCGGGCCTTGCGGCCCGCTAAGTCCTTGCTTTGTGGGGGAATTCAAGATTAGCGCAAGGGTCGGGGCATCACTTTCAATGCGTTTATTGCAAAGCAGGTGACGCCCCGACGGGGGAACTACTCGGCTGAGGTGAATTCCGGGTAGGCTTCGAGACCACATTCTCCGATGTCGACGCCCTCGTATTCCTCCTCCTCGGAGACCCGAATGCCGACGGTCTTCTTGAGGATGAACCAGACAATGAAGCTTGCCGTGAACACCCAGGCGAAGATCGATGCCATGCCCAGTAGCTGGGCACCCAGCGTTGCCTCGTCGTTGGTAATACAAACCGCAAGCAGGCCCCAGATGCCGACCACGCCGTGAACCGAAATGGCACCAACAGGATCGTCGATCTTCAGCTTATCGAGTGTCACGATTGAGGTGACCACGAGCAGACCACCGACGGCACCGATTAATGTCGCTACGCCAGGCTCCGGGGTGAGCGGTTCAGCTGTAATAGCGACAAGGCCGGCCAGCGCGCCGTTGAGCGCCATCGTGAGATCCGCTTTGCCGAACCAGAAGCGTGCCAACAAAAGGGCGGCGATCAGGCCGCCGGCGGCAGCCATGTTGGTATTGACGAAGATCAGGGCAACGGCATTCGAATTCTCAACGTCAGATACGATGAGTTGCGAGCCGCCGTTGAAGCCGAACCAGCCGAGCCACAGGACGAGCGTACCCAGTGCTGCGAGGGGCAGGTTGGAGCCAGGGATCGCATTGATGCGACCATCCTTGCCGTACTTGCCCTTACGAGCTCCCAGCAACAGCACGCCCGCCAGGGCGGCCGCGGCACCGCAGAGATGCACAACGCCTGAACCGGCAAAGTCGAGAAAACCGGCCTCCTGAAGAAAACCGCCGCCCCACTTCCAGAAACCCTGCACCGGGTAGATGAATCCGGTGAGAACAACGGCGAAGCCGAAGAACGACCAGAGCTTCATGCGCTCGGCGACAGCACCCGATACGATCGACATGGCGGTGGCCACGAAGACGACCTGGAAAAAGAAGTCCGACAGGCCCGAGTAGTACGTATCACCACCGCTGGCGATCACGTCTGCAGCGGCGTTATCGCTGGAGCTCAAAAGACCACTGCCGATTGTACTGAGGCTCTGGAATATGCCGCCTTCGAAGCCGCCCGGGTACATGATCGAGTAGCCGCAGAGCATGTACATGACGCAGGCAATTGAATACAGGCCAACGTTCTTGGTGAGAATCTCTGCGGTGTTTTTGGCGCGTACGAGACCGGCTTCGAGCATAGTGAAGCCCGCCGCCATCCACATGACGAGAGCACCCATCACCAGAAAATAAAATGTGTCCAGCGCGTAGGCGAGTTCTGTAACCTGCGCTGCTAATTGAATGTCTTCCACGATTATTTCTCCCTGTCCTTAAACGGCTTCGCTACCGGTCTCGCCGGTACGAATGCGAATGGCCTGTGCCAGGTCCGTGACGAAGATTTTTCCGTCACCAATCTTGCCGGTGCGTGCCGTGTTGGCGATGGCCTCAATGACCTGCTCCGCTACGTCATCCGCGACGGCGAGTTCGATCTTGGCCTTCGGCAGGAAGTCCACGACATACTCAGCGCCGCGGTAGAGTTCCGTGTGACCGCGTTGGCGGCCAAAGCCTTTAACTTCGGTAACGGTGATTCCCTGAATCCCGATATCAGCGACGGCCTCGCGAACGTCGTCCAGTTTGAACGGCTTAATAATCGCCGTAATCATCTTCATGGTTATTCCCCTGTATAAAAAGACGGGCGGCCGGTAGCCGCCCGATTGCTGATTAGTTCAAGTCGAACGATTTGCCGACGGTGAAGATGAGAGATTCTTCTTTGTCGCCGACGAGGTCGTCGTTGGCAAAGATCAACGCCACACCGAAGTCGATTTCCGAAATCGTCGTGTCATATCCCAACTGCAGGTAGTCGCCGTCGAAGTCCTGGGCAAAGCTGCCGAGCGTGGCGGAGAAGCCGTCCTTCTCAATCGACAGTGCGTAGAACGTGTAGTCCAGTGTCGGCCCGGTGAAGTTATCGTATTCACCGATTGCTACGTCCAGCGACAACAGCCCGAAACCGGCACCGAGGTTGATCTCCTGGTAGGTGTCATCGAAGTCGCCCGTGTAGTAGTAGCCGGTAAAGCCTACGCTCAGGCTGACATCGCCAACATCTGTGCCGTAGCCGAAGTAACCATCGACTTCGAGGCCGTCACCGACATATGCTGCCCAGGTGCCGACATAAAAGCCGCCCTGCTCATAATCGAGGCCGCCGCTGGCGGACGAGTTCTTCTGCAAAATGCCGCGGTAGTGATACTCGCTCGCGTAGCCGAGATTCGCTGATAAGTCAGCCTGTGCCGTACTCGCCAAAAGCGTCAGTGCCAGACCCGTTATTAAAAATTTCATTGTTCCTGCTCCAGAAAAGTGAGTTATTTGCGTCACCACCCATAGAGCAGAATCTGTGCCAGTTTTCCGATTCGCTGATTTTTCAACGCGTTGCATGAACCACAAGAAACAGCGTGCACCGGCCTGGTGCACGCATAGACGGTAATGCTCTATTTCGGCCCCGGACTTTGTGGCGAAAGGCCGCGGAAAGTGCGACTGGCCTTTTGATGACGGCTCAGGTATCACATCCTCATGACTGACGAATCCATCGAAAACATTGCCAGGAAGCTGGCCGAGGCCGTGCCAGAAGGGCTGCGGTCGGTACGCGAGGACCTCGAGAACAATTTCCGTTCGGTGCTGAAGGCCTCACTTTCCAGGCTCGATCTGGTAACCCGGGAAGAGTTCGAGGTACAGGAAGCGGTGCTGGCAAAAACGCGCGAGAAACTCGAAGCGCTGGAAGCTCGACTGGAAGAACTGCAGTAGGAGCGGCTGCACCCGCACATTGGGCCTGAAGGCCGTCCTGCAATTGACTATTGGCCAAGGAGGGCCTGATGAGTCTCGCGATTCTCCACTGCCGTGCTCAGTATGGAACGGCGGCGCCCCCTGTCACGATCGAGGTTTTCCTCTCGGGCGGGCTGCCCGCTTTTACCATCGTGGGCATGGCCGAAACCGCGGTTCGCGAGAGCAAGGACAGGGTCCGTGGCGCGCTCATGAGCTCTGGCTTCGAGTTTCCACAACAGCGCATCACCATCAGCCTCGGTCCTGCCGAAATGCGGAAAGCGGGCGGTCGCTACGACCTGTCTATCGCGCTGGGGATCCTGGCTGCTCGCAAGCAGTTTCCCCTGGCTGCCTTAAATGATGTTGAGTGCTACGGCGAACTTGCGCTGAACGGGGAGCTGCGCCCGGTTTCAGGTTTGCTGCCGGCGGTGCTCAAGGCACATGAGTCCGGTCGCAGTGTCATCGTGCCGCGAGACAACGCGCCTGAAGTCGCTCTCTCTGGCGCAGCTGTGGTTCCGGCATCATCGCTGCTTGAAGTTACCGCGCACCTTGCGGGTCAGGTACGGATCGATCGGGCAAGGCCTGCAGTTCCGGAGGCCGATGTGGGGCCGTCCCCGGACCTTATCGATGTGAAGGGGCAGCAACACGCGAAGCGCGCCCTGGAGATAGCGGCGGCAGGCAATCACAATCTGCTGATGATCGGTCCGCCAGGGACCGGCAAGAGCATGTTGTCGCGGCGACTACCGGGCCTGCTGCCAACGATGTCGAAGTCCGAAGCGCTCGAAACGGCTGCCGTCAAATCCATCGCCGGCATGCCGACCATTGCAGCCCAGTGGCGCAGGCGACCATTCCGTGCGCCACACCACACGGCATCGGCTGCCGCACTCGTCGGGGGCGGGCCGAAGCTAAGTCCCGGCGAGATTTCACGCGCGCACAACGG
>JAIBDF010000234.1 GCA_024679535.1 Chromatiales bacterium | reverse complement strand
CGATCGCCATCATCGGCATGATGGCTGTCACGCATCAGTACAAACCATCGCTCCGCTTCGACGTAAGCGTGTATGCACTTGGGATGCTGGCGACGGCGTGGATGTTATCCGTCGACTTCATGGAGCCAGTCCTGCCTTATTTCCTGCTAATCGCCTATTACGTGTTTGCCGTGTATCTGATTTACTTCACCAGGAGGTTATTTGCCGTGGGCGCAACCGCCGTCGCGGTGCACATGAGTGTTGCGATTGCGGTGACCTCGGTGCTGCATACGATGTACGACTTCTACACTATCCCGGGTGAAGAAACGAACATCGTATTCAACTTCTTCTTCCTGGCTCTACTTGCTTGGACCTATCTGTTTTCAATGATCTACTACGGCTACATCGCTCTGGAGCGCTCGAACGCATTGCAGGTCGATAGCGCAGTATCGTTGAATTGATTCGAACAATGCGCCGTGTGCATGCGGAGTAGCGAGTAAATAGGACGAAAAAGGGGAACGGACTCCCTAAGGGGACAGATTTATTTGCCTCGATCTCGTAGCTTGGCCGCGGTCAAATAAATCTGTCCTGTAGTGGTCAACCGATTGTGGACACATTGTTAAGGATGCTTTCGTAATCCATCGGCGTCATACAATCGAGCGTTGAGTGCAACCGTTTTGAGTTGTAATACGCGCCGATATATTCCCGTACGTCGGCTATCGCCTCGTTTCGAGTTCGGTATAACTGTCGATCAGTCCATTCCCGTTTCAGGCTGACGAAGAAACGCTCTACCGGGGCGTTATCCCAGCAATTTCCTTTGCGACTCATACTCGCAATCATGCCGTTTTGTTTGAGTAGCTTTCGATAGGCGTGACTTGCGTACTGGCTGCCCCGGTCAGAATGATGCAGAAGCCCAGACGGCGGCTGTCGCAGGTTGATGGCCATCATCAACGCACGGATAACCAACGCTTGTTTCATCCGTCGGTCCATCGCCCAACCCACAACCCGACGGGAATACAAATCAATAACAACCGCTAAGTAAACCCAACCTTCTTGCGTCCATAAGTAGGTGATGTCGGTGCCCCAAACCTGGTTCGGTGCATCCGGTGAGAACGCACGGTTCAAGACATTCTCAGCGACCGGATAGTCATGCCCCGAGTCCGTCGTAATCTGGTATTTGCGCTTCTGCTTGACCGCTAAATCCATCGCCTTCATCAATTGACGAACCCGTTCACGACCGACCGTAAAGCCTTCCCTGCGGAGGTTCGCAGCCATCATACGACTGCCCAAACTTTCTCGAGATCCTGCAAATAACATCTTCGTCCGGCGTCGCAATGCGAGTTCTTCAGGGCCGATAATCTTCCTTGGCCGACCGAGCCAGGAATAGTACGTGCTGCGCTCTACACCGAGCAGACGACACAGATGATTTACCGGATAGCTTGCCGCATTTGAACGAATAAACGCGTACTTCATCTCATTTCCTTCGCGAAGTACTGACTCGCTTTTTTTAAAATCTCCTTTTCCATTTTCAGCAAACGATTCTCTTTGCGAAGTTGCTTCAGCTCTTCACGTTCGTCGCCAGTCAGCCTCGTCCCTGCCGCTTCTTCGGCAAATCGATCTCGCCATTTCCCGAGTAAGTTCGCGTTGACACCCACGCTTCGGGCCGCTTCCGCCAATTTGTAGCCCTGCTCTGTGACCAGCGCCACCGCTTCACGTTTGAATTCCTCAGAATGTTTGCGCCTTGCTTGTGTTTCCGTTGTCATTTTTCACCTCGTTGTGGCAGTTTAATGCCTTACCTTGGTGTCCTGATTTAGTAGACCACTACAAGTCACTCTAATCCTTATCCTAACGATGACCGTTCTTCTTGGAAGTTCGGGAGTGTGTTGGAGTTGGAGTGCAGATTTCGAGAAAGGATTAGATGCTGCTGAAAGAGGAGATTACGCAACCGCTCTCAAGGAATGGACTCCTCTTGCGAAACAAGGGAATGCCCGT
>JAIBDF010000068.1 GCA_024679535.1 Chromatiales bacterium | reverse complement strand
ATCCGAGCACGGCAAACGCCGTGCGACAGACGCCGTAGGCGCCCGAAGGGTGAGCCGCGTAGCGGCGAATCCATTCCACCCATCACCACCACACAGAGAAAAAGGGAGCCAAATGGCTCCCTTTTTTTGTGGCTATAGTCTCTTCCGACTCGTTGCCGGATTCTTGCCACTGGCTAGTTATTCAACGCGCCGTCAGTAATCCACTGTCGGACCATATCGATCGTTGCCTGATCAAGGGCAGCTCCGCCTATTGGCATTCGACTTCCCACAGCGGCCGTACCCTCGAGTTTTTGTACCAGATAACTGTTGTCGGGGTCACCTGGCGTAACTCTGTTGAGAGATGGGACCTCCACGCTTGGGACGTTGACCAGCGACGCGAAGCTGTTCGCCGCGCTGGTCAGATCCATGCCGGTCGGCAGGGCGCCACTCATCGGCCCTGAATGGCAGCCGGAGGTTGCGCAGCCTGTCTGGAATATCTCCGTTTGCAGCTGCGACAGTGAAACCGATGCCGCATTCTGCACCTCGGTTATCACGTCAGCAGAAACACCGGTATTTCCGGCAGCGTCATCGGCCTCGACGGTCAACGTGACCTGACCGTTTGCCAGGGTCGTCGTATCCCACTCGATCGAGTATGGGGCTGTCAGGACACTGTCAAGCAACGCACCGTCCACCAGGAAGCGCACCTCGGCAACAGCCTGGTTGTCGCTTGCCGTGGCCGTCAAAGTTACGGTGCCGCTTACTGTGTCACCTGGAGATGTCAGACTGACGGTCGGGGCTTGCACGTCGAAATCGGCTGCGTCAGGCGGAACAATCTGCCCGCGGATTTCTCCACTTTGGTTAGCGGGTGTGTGCAGATTGACGTACAGCTGACCCCCCTTGTAGTTGGCAAGGGCGTCGCTATCAAATCGCTCGCCAACCACAGACCAGTGGCCAATATTGGTCATATCCTGAGTCAGGGCAATCAGCACCGGACCATTCTGCCCTATGGGCGCCGTGTGAATGTGCGATGCCACCGCGTCGTCTGCACCGCTGGCGTTCAGGTGCAGCGTGACCGTGCCGGTGTCGCGATCGACGGTGCTCGCTGCTATGCCGCTCGCTGCGCTGACGACCGGTGGTACTTCCTGATCGCCGCTCAAATCAGTGAATAGCACTTCGATCGGCGGTGGAGCGATCTGGCCTCGAATTTCGCCGCTGGGATTGGCTGGCGTGTGCAGATTGACGTAGAGCTGTCCGGCGCGATAGCTGGCGAGTCCCGCTGCATCGAGCTGTGCTGCGCTTACCAACCAATGGTTGAGGTCACCTGCATCTTGTTCCAATGCCACAAGCACCCCGCCATTCTCGCCGGCATAGCCCAGATGTATGTGAGCCCCGACAGCATCGGCCGCAGCGTTTGCATTGAGATGCAGCGTGACCGTGCCGGTGTCGAGATTGACGGTACTTGCAGCGATGGCGCTCGCAGCACTTGCTACCGACGGCACTTCCTGCTCGCCGCTCATGCTCGTGAACACGACTTCAACAGGCGGAGGCGCGATCTGACCGCGAATCTCACCGCTGGGAAAGGCCGGTGTGTGAATATTGATGTAGTAGCGTCCCGACTGCAGCGCGGCAAGTTGCGCTGCGTCGGCAGCTGCCTCGATGACCGACCAGTGAGTAACGTCGCTCACATCCTGGTTGAGTCCTATGGCAACACCGCCGTTCGTTCCTGCGAAAGCATCATGAATATGAGCTACTGTGGCGTCATCGGCGCCATTGGTATTCGCATGAGCAGTGACCGTGCTGGTGGCCAAATTGGCCGTGACCGCGAATGTTCCGCCCGCGCTGCTAACGATAGCGGGCACGCGCTGACTGCCTTCGAGGCCGCCGAACGCGAACACGATGCCGTCAGGAATTACCTGACCGCGAATCTCGCCGCTGGGGTTGGCCGGGCTATGAACATTGACGTAGGTACTGCCGGCAAGAACTGCCGAGAGCTGTGTGGCATCGAGTGGTTGGACCTCCGCAAACCAGTGGGCCGGGTTGCTGCCATCCTGCGTGAGACCGATCTCGACCGGCCCGTTCGTACCGCCAAATGCGTTATGCAAATGGGCTCCGACAGCATCGCTCAGGCGCTCTGTATTTGCATGCACGGTTACAAGTGAGCCCGCCCCGTCAAGCGTAATGGCAGCAAGTCCGCTGGCGGTCGTGTCGACCGCGGGTACTTCCTGCAAGCCAGATAACTTGGCGAATAGTACCGAGATGCCTTCGGGCAGAATCTGGCCGCGAATCTCGCCAGAGGGGTTTGCCGGACTGTGGACGTTTACGTACAGCTGTCCGCTCGAAAAGGCTGACAGGCCCGACGCATTTAGCGTTGCGCTGTCGACAAACCAGTGGCCGACATCCGTCGCGTCCTGCATGAGTGGCACAAGCACGGGGCCGCTTGCTCCGGCGAATGCCTGATGGACATGCGCCTGAATTGCATCATCCAAACCAGCGACCTGTGCATGTACAACGATCGCGCCGCTCTCGGTATCAAGCGTGACCGCAGCGCGGCCGCTTGCGAGGCTGTTCACTTGCGGCACCGCGGCAAGACCGGTCAGATCGCTGAAACGTAGGACGAAACCGTCGGGGAGAATCTGACCGCGAATTTCACCACCAGGAAACGCTGCCGAGTGGACATTCACGTACAGAGCGCCGGCAAGCAATCGATCGATCCCAGCGCTATCGAGGATTGAGTCAGCCGGAACGGTAAACATTGCAGGATCGGTAGCATTTTGCTCCAGCGGCACCAGTACCGGGCCGTTGGTGCCCGCGAAGGCGTCGTGAATGTGCGCGGCCACCGCCGCGATGCCGCTGGTGGTCAGATCGCCCTGAATCTCACCCGTCGCGATATTGGCGGATAGCGTTGCCTGTGCCGTTGCGAGACTGTCATTTGCCGGCACTTCCTCCTGGCCGCTGGCGGTGATAGCAAAAGACCGCACGTTCTGCACGGCTACGACGGTCGCTACCGACGTCCCGGTATTGCCGGCGGCATCATCGGCTTCAGCGGTCAATGTGTGGTCGCCTTCCGTCACGCCGGATGTGTCCCACTCGATGGAATACGGCGCTGTATCGTCGGATCCCAGTAAGCTGCCATCTACAAGAAAACGTACCGCAGTAACGCCGACATTATCGCTTGCTGTTACTGTCAGCGTCACCATGCGATCGACGGTAGCCGCAGGCGCTTGTACCGCCGACACGGTGGGTGCCGTCGTGTCGGGCTCCGGCGGCGGAGGCGAAGAACTTCCACTGCCACCACATGCACTAATAATGAGAGGGGCGGCGAATAGTATTGCAACAGCTGCTAGTTTGCGCGGGATTTGCATCGGATGATTCCTGCCAGTTGGTGTGGATTGGGGCCTGTTTCGGTCTACAGGTCTGTATTGTCAGTGAGTGATCAGTTCGTACCAAAAGGTTCAATCCACCCGAGCGGATGCTCAGAAGAATCCGTGAATCTCGATAAATAGCTCTTTACGGTTTTGTGCGTCGACCTGGGGGATGCCGTCGTACAGCCGGTAACCCGCTCGCGCCTGCAGGAACTGTATCGGCGAGTGCTCCCACACCACGCTGTAGCGCACCTGATGGTCTTCGCTGATGTCGTTGTTAGGGTCCAGGTAGTCGTAGCTGAGTTTCAGGTTGTGCCTGTCGAAAATGGTCCAATTGGCCTCGAGAAGCCCGGCGAAGGCATCAGCTGTAACACCCGGCGCTACGTCGTCACGGATGCTGTCGATTTCCGCGAGCCACGCCACGGGACCGGTCTGCAGGCCACCGAAGAAACCGAACATCGTGCGGTCCCCCGCATCGTCGTTGTTCACATTGAAGCTGGCGCCAACTCGCCAGTTCGCTGTCACGTAACTTGAAATCAGGTTTACCTGCTCACCCGAACTGCTTCGGCCACCGCCGCTGTTGTTGGTGGCGGAGGCAATAATTGACCACGGCCCCGAGACGTAGCCGCCTTGCACGCCACGGTCCCAGTTCGCGAAATTGATGCCCGTAGCCAGGCGAACAAACGATGTATCGTCTTGTAGACGAAGGCCATACGGCAGGAAAAACTGACCCGCTGTAACAAACCACTTCGCATCCTTACTGTTTAATCGAATGTAGGCTTCACGGTTCTCGATCTCATCCGGGGCGACTTTTTCGTCTACGTAGAGAGTCAATCGCCCAGGAATTATCGAAACCTCGAGATAGATTGCGCCACGATCAACGTCGAAGTCTGAGGTTGTGCTGCGGTTCGGTATGTCGACATCCTTGTAGCTGGCCCGGAAGTCTCCGCCAACTGAAAGCCACTGGGTCACTTCGCCGGTCCAAAAAGCTCCATCGCCGATGCGCCTTTTGGCAAGCTCAGACTGCGCAAAGGCATTGCCATATGTTGTGCGCAACCCACCGCCGGCAGGATTGCTGTGGCAGGAAGAACAATGCATGCCTTTTTGAATTGCAAAATAGGGTTCGGCGCTGGCCGAGTGTGTGGCACCGAGCCACAGGATGATGGTGACGAGCAACGAGGTGGCCAGGTTGTTCTTGATATCCATTTAGCGATTCGCTCCGTCAGAAATCCATTGGCGTATATCGTCAATAACGGCCTGGGGCAGAGCGCCGCCACCAAGGGGCATTCTTGCCCCGCTCGCCGCAGTGCCCTCGATTTTCTGCACCAGGTAGCTGTTATCAGGGTCGCCAGTGGCGACACGTAACACGGCGGGTTGTTGCGAACTCGCGACGCCCACAAGGTTAGCGAAGCTGGCGTCGGCGGTGGTGAGATCCAGGCCGGTCGGAAGCGGGTTGCCGGTAGGTCCACTATGACATCCAGAGACCGCACAGCTTGGCGTGAATACGCTGGCTTGAAGCTCATCCAGCGTTGCGCCGCTACTCGGTGTGGCCAGCGAGAATGTCGCCGTGAAGTCACCCCCGGCAATGTCATCGCCAGAGGGAAATGTTCCGGAAAATTCGCCATCCAGCGCATTGGCGTCAAGGTCCATGATAAAGGATGCACCCGAGCCGGACAGCGTGACCCTGTAGGAATCATCGGCCAGCGTCACGCCGGTCATCAGGTCAAATGTTGCGCTCGTGGCTGTGGTTGAAATTCCGGCCGCTGTAATCTGTGTTTCGTTGCCGTCGCCGAACGTCATGTCGCCGCCACTGGCTTCGACCGTAAACGTCATTGCATTGACGGTGGACACGTCGAGCTCACGATCAAACATAGCGACAATGTTGGCGGGCGAGGCGTTCAATGCGCTGCCGGGTATGGGTGAAAGTGAGGTCACCTTTATCGGGTCCGACGACGGTATGCGGTCGTCGATAGCGCCGTCTGTGATCCATTGGCGGACAACATCGATAGACGCCTGTTCCAGTGGAGGGGCATTCAAGGGCATCTGCGCACCTACTGACGTGCTGCCTTCCAGCTTCTGGATCAGATAGCTGTTGTTGGGATCTCCCGGCGCGACCCGCAGAATCGAGGGTTCCTCCGAACTGGCAATACCGACCAGCATGCCATAACTGTTGGCCTCATCGAGGCGTAGTCCTTGCGGTGCCCCGGCACCCAGATGGCAGCCCGTAGTGGCGCAACTGGGGGTCAGGATATTGGCCTGAATTTCGGACAGATTCGGGCCGAACGCGCCGGGGGGGAGTACCGGCGGCAGGCCGCTGCCATCCCCGCCGCTGCAGGATGCGATGAGCACGCTGACCAGTGCAAGAGTGACGGTGCTACCTTTGTTGTAACGATTCGATGAAGTCAATTTCGGATTACCATGGTTGTTGTCTCGATGCCTACAGTCAGTTGCTGTATCGTCGGGAAAGGTTCATGTGACACCAAATTGAACCTTTTCAGGGCAAAAAGGATACTAACTAACACAGGATAGACAGGGAGCGGGACGAGTTGGAGAGCGTCGGGACTGGATATGGCATCCGCTAAAGCAGGTAAATCGATGGACAACACGAATGCGGCAGAGTTGCTGCTACTGCGTCGTGTTGCCAAGGATGACGACAAGGCTTTTGGCGAGTTGTTCAAGAATTACTATCCCCGTCTATTTACTTTCCTGTTTCGATTGACGGGATCGCATGGGTGCGCTGAGGAACTGGCAAACGATGTTCTACTTACACTGTGGGAGACTGCCGGTCGATTTCGAGGCGAGTCACGAGTATCGACCTGGGTCTTCGGCATTGCTTATCGGAAGGCACTGGCGCACCTCAGAAAGCGCAAGCTGAAGTTGGTGTCGTTCGGCGACAATGATCAGGCCTCGCAAGCCGCGATTAGCATAGATCTGAATAGTCAGCTTGAACGTGAGGACTGGGTGCGATGCAGTATCGACGAACTACCGCCCAAACAAAAACTCACGGTGATGCTGGTGTATTTCCTGGGACTGTCGTGCGCAGAAACAGCAATTGCAACGGATGTACCAGTGAGTACCGTGAAGACACGTATGTTTCATGCGCGCCGAAACATGAAACAGTATCTGGCCGCAAGCGGCGTTCCGCGCCAACGCGAAAAGGACAGCGGAAATGAAGAATAGTGATCTAAATAAATGTTGTCATGAGAGTCGAGAAGAAATTCCGTGGCTTCTCAACGGCACACTTTCAGAATCAGCCGCCGCAGCGGTAACTGAGCATATTCAACACTGCAATGTGTGCCAGGCGGATTTCGAATCGCACACGCAGCTGCGTGATGCGGTGCTTGGCAGTCAGGTAACGCCGATGGTGCCGACGCCCAAGCCAGAGGAAATTCTCGGCATTGTTCGAGCTGGGAGTTCGTCGCGCCGACGTAGCCGACAATTACCGTCAGGGTTGATAGCCCTCGCGGCGAGTATTGCGGTTCTTGCTGTGGCCACAGTTCTGTCATTCTCTTTCTACAGGGATGGTGCAGAATCAAATCAAGTGTTCGAGACGGCCACATCAGAAGGGTTATCCGGCGGGATTGATTACATATTGCAGTTACAATTTGAAGACGGCGTTACGCGCCTGGAGAAAGACGAGATAGTTGGACAGCTTGACGATGTTGTAAAGTGGACGATGAGCGATAGCGGCAACTACGAAGTCCATGTGCAGTTGAATGCACCGTCATTAGCGGTATTAAAGGACTACGAAGAAGACACAACGACGATCTCAGGAGTGCATTCGGCGAAATTCACGGCGCTTCAGTTGCCGGTAAGGTAGACGAGATGAAGGTACTTTATCTTGCGGTTGTGATGTTTATTGGCTGCTACAGCTGCAGTGTTTGGGCGGCTGACAAGCCGGATTTCGAGCGTGACATCCTCGTGACTTTCAATAACGATGCGGCTCGCTCAAGCAGTGCTGGTCTGGGTGCTCCATATCAACATAGAAAACAGTATTCCTTAGCTCGGAAGGCCCGCAGGGATGCTGCGGCGGTCGCTACAGAGTATTCGCTTGAGGAAATCAACCACTGGCCGATTGACTCCCTGTCCATCTACTGCTTCGTATATCGGCTACCGGAAACGGCTGACCGGCAGAGCGTGATCGCAAAATTGAATGCGGACGATCGTGTCGAGTCCGCGCAGCCGCTGCAAAGTTTTGACACGAGCGTCAGTCCGCGTGAATTGTATGATGATACTCATGCAAGCCTGCAATACGGACTGGATGTTCTCGAAATCGCTCCTGCTCACAGCATAACCAGGGGCGCCGGTGTGACGGTGGTTATCATTGATAGCCAGGTCGACAAAAACCATGAGGACCTGCGTGGTCGGGTTGGTAATGTACGAGAGTTTTCATACAAGGGCATGTCCAAAGACGAGCGTCACGGTACCGCGATTGCCAGCGTTATTGCTGCACGCTCCAACAATGCTCTGGGAATGGTTGGCATCGCGCCGGAGGCGACGCTTGAAGTCTATGCGTCGTGCTGGAGCAGTGGCGACTCACGGTCGGCAATCTGCGACAGCTTCTCCTTGTCAAAGGCACTGGACGCCGTTCTGGATGATCCTCCGGACGTTCTGAATCTGAGCTTAATCGGGCCTTACGACCCGTTGCTGGAACGTCTAATCCAGAAAGCGCATGATGCGGGAGTCATTATGGTCGCGGCCAGTGCCGCGCCACAAAAGAATTTTCCATCGAGCATGCAACAGGTAATCGCTGTCGGTGCGATGCCGATTGACGATTCGATTGACAGGCTGCCTGAACGTACATTGCAGGCGCCCGGAAATCGGATTCTGGTGGCAACGCCGGCCGATCAATACGACTTTCGTTCAGGTAGTTCGTTGGCTGCGGCACATGCAAGCGGAGTTGTCGCACTGCTGCTTGCTGTTGCACCTGATCTGTCGTCGGAATCGATCGAGACCATCCTGCGACGCTCGCAGGTGGAAAATGCGGAGTCAATAGAGTCAATTAACGCGTGCGATGCATTGAATCTGGCCGGGATTGCCCAGCAGTGTGGCCGCTAGAACGGAATCTGAAGTGTGAGGGCAATGCGGGATTTCGCCTGGTCCGGCGTGGTCAGGATGGGCACCCATGTGTCGATATCATGCACTCGCAAGTCGATATCGACCGAGCGAAGTGACGCCGTAACGCCCAGTTGCCAATATCGATAGGTGCGGCCTGTTAGATTGGATGTGTCGTAGTACCCGGCACCTCCGCCTATTGCCAACACACGGTTGATCGGCCACTCCGCGTACAAGTCAATGTTGGTGGATGAAAGGCCGGTGTTATAAAGGTCGGGTGAGTAGGCGACCTCAAGCCAAATGCGATCCTTATAGTTTCCACCCAGCGAATATTCTTCGTAGTCATAATCGACGTTGCCGGTCTGCCCCGGGTAAGTATAGGCAACAACCCCAGCCGAGAATTGCCAGGATTCCGATACGTCAATGACGTAGCCGGCATAGTAATCGACCTCCACGTTTCGTTTTCTTGAGGGCCCATTCGTAATGTCGACCGTTGAGCCCCACACGCCGACGAACAGGCCGTTCTCAAAATTGACGTCGGCCCCCAGCTGAAATGCCGGATTGCCATCGCTCTGCGTTATGCCGCGCCTCACATAGTCGGATTTCAATGCCGCGTAGCCACTGAATTCCGCTGCCGACAAACACTGGCTGGCAAGCAATAGCATAAAGACGAAAGTTCGATTCATTATCTATGATTTCATATTAATGGGGGTTGCGCTTCAACTAATCTACCGAAAGATGGGTTGGTTCGCGATAAGAGCGGACTGGCTGCGAACGTGGCGGTCCCAAAGTCGTAATTGGCGAGAGTGGAAGAGTACCTCTCTAAAATCTGAAACGAGTGGCAGGATACCGGGAGCTTTGGGGCGACTGCGTTGGACGTTAATCGATCAGGGACGGTTGTTGGAGACGTCGCGAGTCCTCGAGCGACATTCTTCAAATGACTCGCGCAGGCACTCACAATAAAAGGCCGGGTCCGGCATCATCTTGCGACAAGACACGACGTTGACGGTGATATTGTCCCCGTAACCCATGAGCGCCTGGAACAGCCCAACCCCATGAAAGACCGGCCCCAGTCCGTAGTAGGCGACCATCTGCGAACCCATGGAGTAAAGAGTCTGCTTGCCGATGGGGACATTGGTTATCACGGTGTTGAACGTCGGGCTGAACCTTTCCGCCAGGCGCAGCTTGCCGTAGGCACGTGCCGTGAGACCGGTCGTTGTCGATGGGATGAAGCCAAACAGTTCCATACCAACTTCCGGACCTGCAGTGAAGGTGAAACGCTTGGCCTCACTGCTTTCCGCATGTACTGCATGCAATCTTTCCAGCGGATCATCAATGTCAGAGCGAATCGGGATACTCAGGACAGAGACGAGATTGCCTTCCTCGCCGCGCTGGTCGTCCTGGCGAATTGAAACCGGGGCCATGGCAACGAGTGACCTTTCCGGTAACTCCTCTTTTGAAGCAAGATATTTGCGTAGTGCTCCCCCACATATTGTGAGCATCACGTCGTTGACCGTTGCACCCTCACAGGAAGTCTTGATCTTCTTGATCTCGTTGAGGTCGAAAGTGACTGCATCAAAAACCCGATGAGCGCTAACGTTGTCATTAAAGCGCGTTCGCGGAGCGCCTCCTGGCAATCGAATTTGTTTGGTGATCAGGCCGGCTGCCAGGCGAGTCAGGGACTTTGCGCCGTCATACGCGAACCTCCCCAGCTTCACTGGAAGCTTCGCGTCGTTAATGAGGTTCCGCCCCAGCATTTCGAGTGATGTTGGTTCCCGGTCCGGTACCCAGGGAGTTTCGGGTGGTTCGACCTCATCATCGGGGGAAAAACCATGAAGAGCCGCTGCGATCTCAGCGCCGGATATGCCGTCAATCGCCGCATGATGGACTTTCGAGACAATAGCGAAGCTGTTCTTCGGCACCCCTTCAACGTTGTTCAAACCTTCGATAACCCAGGCCTCCCAAAGTGGTCGGTTCATATCCAGAGGACGTGACAACAGTCGGGCGGTCAGGATGCACAGTTGCCGCCAGTCGCCGGGTTTCGGCAAAGCGATATGCCGCAGGTGGAATTCGAGGTCGAACTCCGGGTCCTCAATCCAGTATGGGTGTCCCAGGCTCATCGGCACGGTCACTAGCCGTTGTCTGAACGCTTTGGCCTTGTGGAGGCGCTCGCCAAAGAACCGGATGATGTCCTTGAATCCGACCACGCCGCCGGGCGCCGTAGACTGGTCGTAAATACATAGGCTGCCGATGTGCATCGGGGTCGTTGCCGTCTCCAGGTAGACGAACGCCGAGTCCAGCCCGGACAGTTGCTTCATGGACACTTGTCTATTCTCATGTACCCGATTCTGTACTCTTATGGGATCCACGTCTATCGACGTTTTCCCTTATGAATCAAGGGTTCGCATCGGCGGGACAGCAGGTGTAGTGTGTGCTTGATATGATCTATTCAGCAACGAAAAGTCTGGAAGCCGCCATGGAGGCTGCCACGAGTTATGACGAGTGGGCCAAGGCCGCGAAGGCGCACGACGACAAGAGCGGTGTCACAAAATGGAAGAAGTCGGACGAGTCCAAGTACTTCGACTATAAGTCCATTCGACGGCGGCTGCGACGCCTAAGAAGGCTTCGCAAGAGCGGCGATCTCGTCGGCATTCTCTACGAACTGAACCAGGGTGTGCACGGCAATATCGACGGCATGGGGCACCCGCGACTCCACGGTAAAGCCCGCTTCGGCACAAAGAAACTCATCATCGACTACGTGAACGAAGTGGTTACAGCGCTTGAGCTGCTTGCGAGCCCGGCTGCCGAGGATATTCCGTTCGGAGAACGTCTCGATTTTTTCCATCGCGCACAGCACTGCAACGGCTGCTCTGCACTCATGATGAGCGGGGCGGGTTCCCTGCTGTACTTCCATGTTGGGGTGGTCAAGACGCTCTGGGAGCACGACCTGCTGCCCTCGGTGTTGTCCGGCAGCAGTGGTGGCGCGCATGTCAGTACCCTGGTGAGTACGAACGCCGATAAGTACCTCGAGAAGCTGTTTGCGCCCGAGAATCTCGTGCTTGAGATTGAACGTGAGCAGGGACTGATGCGGCACCTCAATATCCTGAAGCCGGAGGTGGCGACCGTTGATGAGGTCCGGGAAGTGCTCGACAGGCTGGTTCCGGACCTGACCTTTCAAGAAGCCTATGAACTGACAGGGCGGCACCTCAATATCTCGATAGCGGCTGCTGAAAAACATCAGACGTCGAGACTGCTGAACTCGATTACGACGCCTAATGTCTACATTCGTGAAGCGGTAATGGCGTCGGCTGCAGTCCCGGGGTTCTTTCCGCCGGTGTCTTTGGCGGCAAAAAACGATCAAGGCGAGAGGCAGCCGTACCTGCCGTCACGTCAATGGGTTGACGGCTCCCTTAGCGATGACCTGCCGGCGAAACGCCTGGCGCGAGTTTACGGCGTCAACCATTTCATCGTGAGTCAGGTCAATCCGCACGTCTTTCCGTTTGTCATGGATACGCAGGGGCAGAAGAAGAACATGCTATCGACAATACAGCGTGTAACACGGGTGACGGCGCGTGAATGGATCAACGCAGGCGCGTCGATCTTTGAAAAGCCCCTGGCGTTCAACCCAACGATCAATCGCCTGAGCAATGTCGCGCTGGGCATCATCAACCAGGATTATGTTGGTGATATCAACATACTGCCGGGGCGCAGGTTGACGAATCCAATGAAGTGGCTCGCGCACCGATCCGTCGACGAGGTGATCGACCTGATCAGCATGGGCGAGAAAGCGACCTGGCCAAAAATCGAGCAGATCCGGGTGCAAACAAAGATCAGCCGGGTGCTTGACGACATCCTGATGGAATTCGACCGCAGGCGTTAGCGCGCCTGAACATCACGCAACCCGCCTTCTAAACACGCAGTCGCTGGTCAAAAAAAAGCGGCCCCGTGCGGGGCCGCTTGGAGGTTCGGGCGGGGACTTGGGTCAGTCCGCCGAACGGTTACCTGATTTCACGCTAACTACGATGCCGCCGCGTCTTCGGCTCAAAAATCCAGCGGCGTGACCTCGCCGCTCGATATCACGGCAGGCGAGCCTTCTTCCGGTACAAAAACATTACCGGTGCAGGTGAATGCCGCCGTGTAGGTGTCGACAAGGAGGTCTGCGATCAAGTACTCCCAGGCCTCGCTCGACGACTGCAAGATTACCGGGCCGGTCGCGACGGGATCATCGGTGTCGTTCGGCGTGACATCCTTATTGAACACGTACACCGCAGGTTCGAAGTCTGCACTGCAGGTATCGGCTTCAACCAACGCAGCGGCGACCCTGCCGGACAGCGAGCCGACCTGGGCCGGCGCGTCACCGGCAAGAAAATCGAGCGTCGTTGCTGTGGCCGGCAGGATCTCGGCGGATTTGCCGGCTACCGGGATAAAGTCGGTCCCGGTGCAGGTAAACGCCGCGTTGTAGTTGGCGGCCTGGAGCGGGATCGAGTAGCCGTACTGTTCGGTCGTGGAGTCCAGAACGACTTCGCCGGTCGCTACGGGATCGTCGACAAAATTAGGTTCGACACCTTCTTCGAATACGTAAACCGCAGGATCGAAGTCTGCACTGCAGGACTCGGGTGCGACCAGCACACCGTCGACCTGGCCGACCAGCGTGCCGGGCGCGTCTTCGAAATCAAAATTAACTGTCGTCACTTCGTCAACGACGATCGTCGCCGGCTTGCCAGCGAGTGGGATGAAGTCGTTGCCATTACAGGTAAATGCGACCTCGTAGTCGCCGGCCAGGAGAAAGCCGATCGAGTAACGCCAGGGCCTCGATCCGTCATCCTGCGTTTGCCGTTCGACGAGTGCAGTCGCAACTGCGTCGTCCTCGGCAAACGGGTCGTCGAACGGATTGGGTACAATGCCGTCATCGAACACGTAAACAGACGGCGGAAACTCCGCGTCGCAGGATTCCAATGCCACCAGTTCGTCGGCAACCTGACCGACGAGAGTGCCGACCTCGTTGTTCGCGACGAGCTTCACGACGGGCTTCATCATGACGTCCGGCAGGAGTCCAGGCGGCCCGTTGAATGACTTGCCGAGGTCCCACTCAGCGGTGTACTCGCCGGTACGGTTGGCCGGGATAACGATGTTCTTAATCAACTGCAAGCCGCGCTGGGAGCCGCTGGGGATGAACAGGTTAAACAGCCCGCCTGATTTCCTGACGAGGTAAGAGCTCTCCGTCTCTTCATCGCAGATTTCGCTGTCGGGGTTAGCATCGTTTACGCCACCGGAAAGGCCACGCTCAGCCAGCACCTTGAGCCGGATCCACTCGTATTCGCCCGCCGGAATCTCGGCGCCCGTCACAATGGGGTGCGAATTCGCACCCTGGTGAGCGAGCAGATTGACGACCTGCGGCTGCTCGAAGTCGATCGTCTCTCTTTCATCACTGTCGGCATGTTTCAGTTCGACGCCGTCGAAGCGGATGCAGACTTTCGCGGCATCCTTGATCGGCGCATCACTGATGCTCAGATTGAAAAAGCCGGTGTCGCCCGTCGTTGGTGGCGTCGGCTGCGACGGATCATTGCCGGCGCTGCCGGACCCACTGCAGGCGGCCAGCGCGAACGCAAGAATAAATACCAGCCCAATACCGGACTGTTTCGTTAGGTCGGTCATTTGATCATTCCCCATGACTTTAAGTTTTGGTTTCACGAGATATAACGACGATCGTGGCGCCAAGGTTGTGGTCTTTTCACATAATGTTGGTAAAAAGTCCGTTTTTGGCTTTATGTGAACATACTGCAGTCCCTTCCGGCCCCAGCGAATGACGCCGGGTCTCGCGTCGCCTTCTCGGCATTATCGTTCGTCTTGCGCAAACGCGCCAAATTGACGGTACCGTCAAAATACACGCACATATACCTATTGACGGAGTTCTGGATTTTTCGAAAAAGGATTGACAGCGCTGTCAGCATGAAGTAAAAATGGGCGGCACTAAGGGGGACTTGGTTTTAGCTGACTTAACATCGGCGTGTCTCCCCCTAAATTCGAATCATTAGAACCGGTCTTTATTTCGATACACGGCAAGCTTCAGGGGGCTTGAGCATGCAAAAACCTACATTCCGTAAGACACCTTTGGCCACAGGCGTAGCAATTGCCCTGGGCGCAGCCTTCGCGACGCCTTCGGTGTCCGTCGCGCAAGACGGCGAAGTCATCGAGGAAATCGTCACGACGGGTATCCGTGGCAGTTTGACGCGTGCCATGGACATCAAACGCAATGAAAAGGGCGTTGTAGACGCCATTTCTGCTGAAGATATAGGTAAGTTCCCTGATGCGAACCTGGCGGAGTCTCTGCAGCGCATAACGGGTGTGTCCATCGACCGACAGCGCGGTGAGGGCAGCCAGGTAACGGTGCGAGGATTTGGCCCGGAATACAACCTGGTGACCATCAACGGCCGTCAGATGCCGACTCACAGTGGTACAAGCCGCTCTTTTGACTTCGCTGATCTGGCGTCAGAAGGGGTTGCAGGTGTCCAGGTTTATAAGACCGGTCAAGCTGATGTGCCCTCCGGCGGTATCGGTTCCACAATCAACATATCGACGCCTGAGCCTTTGAAAGGTGAACCGACTTTAAGTCTCGCGGCGAAGACGGTATACGACACGTCGACTCGCACCGGCGATGAGATCACGCCGGAATTTTCCGGCATTTACCTTGGTCGTTTCATGGACGACACGGTGGGTATCGCCGTTACGGCAAGTCACCAGACGAGGAATAATGGTGTAAACGCTGCAAGCATTAACGGTTGGTTCACGCGTCCAGGCGATGACGTGCTTCCGGATGGCACCACGGACGTCCGCGTCGTAAACGATGAAAACCAGATCAACCGGCCGCAGTCACCGGACGAGAACTACTCTATCCCGCAGGCGGTGGCTTACAACATTGCAGAATTCGAGAGTGAAAGGACCAATGCCCAGGTTGTGCTGCAGTGGGCGCCGACCGAAAACATCACCACAACGGTGGATTACATCCGGTCCGAATTTGAATTGGATCGATCCTACAGCGATCTTTCTTCCTGGTTCTCCAATACGGCGGCTCTTTCTCAAGCCAGTGAATGGACAGATGGTCCTATCGCCACCCCGATTTACTACACAGAGACGAATGACAATAATGACTTTGCCATGGGCACCGGTCGGGATGGCTCAGAGAATCTGAATGAGTCAATTGGCTTCAATGTCGAATGGTGGATCAACGATCGATTGATGCTCGAGTTTGACTACCATGACGCGTCTGCTGAATCAGGGGCGAACGGTCCTAACGGCACCAGCTCACTTATCACCATGGCCAGCTTTAACAAGGTTGGTCAGACTTTTATCACGGGCTATGAATTGCCGATCTTTACAAACGACCTGAACTCAGGAGGCGAGGCAAATCGCCCTCTGTATAAGAACGATATGATTGTCACGGGCAGTGTCTTCGGTAACGACGCCTCCCTGATGGAATTAAATCAGGCGAAGATCGGCGGAAGTTTCGATTTCTTCGAAGGTTCCAGCATTGATTTTGGCGCGCAGATGACAGAGGTTGATAATCGTTCGGTAAACGCATCAGTTCAGCTGGATAACTGGGGTGGTATCACGGAGCCCGGAGAGATTGCGGATATCGTCGTTCGATCCAGCATTGCGGGGCAGTTCGACGAGCTGTCGGGTCATGACCACCCGGACCTGCAGACGGAATATTTCACTGCCAGTCTTGCCGACCTTCAGGCTGCCGGTGAGGGCTGGTACGCCCGCACCGGTTCAGAATATGCCAATACGGGTGACTGCGGTACCGGTTACTGTGCGTCGACTGACTGGACGACTGATCTTCGAACCACTGAGGAAACGACTGCCGCTTATCTCCAGTACAACTGGACCGGGGACATCGGCGACATGCCCGCCAATTTGCGTTTGGGCTTGCGCTATGAAGAGACAGAAGTGACTTCTGCTGCGTTGAATACGCTTTACGATGGTTCGCAATGGGTAGGTGCAGGCAATGAGCTGAACATCACAGAAGCTGTGGATGAAGACGGAAATGTGCTTCAGGGATTCACGAGTGTTACGGGCGACTACGATGTCACGCTGCCGAACTTTGATTTCGATATCGAGCCTTGGGAAGATGTGATTCTACGAGTGTCGGTTAGCGAAACCATCACCCGTCCCAGTTATCAGGATATCAAGGGTGGCTTATCGCCTGACGGCACCCAGTTCTTCCCCAATACGAGGCCGTCGGCATCTACCGGCAACCCAGGGCTCGTGCCAATTCAATCGTTCAATATTGATTTATCGTTTGAGTGGTACTACGCGCCTGGCAGCTACCTGTCTTTGGGTTATTTCGAAAAGGATGTAGACAACTTTATCGGCACCGGTCGAAGTTCGGGAACTACGTTCGAGATTCCCAATATCGTCGGTGGTGAACTTTGGAATCGAGCCCTTGCAGACAGTGGCCTGGATCCCGCGAACTACACCCAGGTCGGTCGATACATTCTGGACAATTACCAGGATTCCCCCTACGTCGATGGCGAGACTATTACCAGCGCGCCAGGTGATCCGTCCATCGTCTTTGATCTGGCACAACCTGTTAACCAGCAAACGGCCAAAGTAGACGGCATTGAGGTGAATCTTCAGCATACCTTTGGTGATTCCCCATACGGTTTCATTGTCAACGCAACATTGGCTGACGCAGACGTCGCTTATGACCCCTTCAGCTCACTGGAAACACAGTTTGTCCTGAATGGATTGAGTGATTCGGCCAACCTCATCGGTTTCTACGACGGTGAAGACCTGCAGGTTCGTGTCGCCTACAACTGGCGCGACGACTTCATTGCCGGGGTTGGCCAGGGTGAGGGCACACGCACCAATCCCACCAATGTAGAAGCCTACGGGCAGTGGGATCTGGGCGTTACCTATTACTGGAACGATAATCTCACGTTTTATTTCTCCGGGTTGAATCTCACCGAAGAAACAAGACACGTTTACAGTCTGGTGAAATCGCAGGTGTTGCAGGCTGTTCAGGGTGGTCCTCGATATGACTTCGGGCTCCGTTATAACTTCTTCTGATAGAGGTAGTTCAGTACCAATGGCCCAGTCAATGTTCAAATTTCACCTTGGTCAGGCACCAAGAGACTCATTTTTAGGGGGCGTCATGCAACGGCAAATCTTTAACTCACACCGCGGGCTAGACGGCAACTTCGCCAGCCGCTTTGGTGCATTACTGGTCATGACGGGCATGCTTCTGCTGTCTGCCTGTGGCGGCGGTGGCGATACCGTCACCCAAAACAATCTGCCCGAACCTGGCAGGGATGGCGTGGCACCTGTGCTGACGACCGTCACCATGCAGCCTAATGGTATTGTCGAAGCGGGGCAATCGGTCCTGATTGAATTCGAGGCCAGTGAAGCTCTCATGAAGCCTGTTGTCTACATTAACAACGTTCAGGCGGAGGTGACGGGCAGCATCAGAAACTGGAGTGCCGTGCGGGGAATGACCGAGTTTGAACCGCAGGGTTTCGTCACCTTTTCAATTGTCTACCAGGACATCAGCGGTGAACTCGGCCAGGCTGTCATTGCAACCACGAATGATAGTGGCGCCTGTATTGGCGAGGAATGTCCGACAGACGACCTCCTCGGTCCGCTCGAAGGAAAGTGGAAACTTGAATTCGCTGGAGTGGGTCCGAGCCAAGAAGACGCGTCGTCCTTTTTTAACATTTCCGACACGGGGCCTGACGGGCCGCGCGCCTGCTGGTTTGACGATCTTTACGAATTTGGTGCCGACGGTTCGTTTAGGAATGTTCAGGGCGACGAAACCTGGCTGGAAACCTGGCAGGGCGCTGCCGAAGGCTGTGGTGCACCGGTTGCGCCTCACGATGGCAGCAATAACGCCGTCTTCGGGTACGACGAGGAAGCGGCAACGCTGCAGCTGACGGGTCTGGGAGCCTACCTGGGCCTGGCCAAGGTCTTTAACGGTGGGGAGCT
>JAIBDF010000194.1 GCA_024679535.1 Chromatiales bacterium | reverse complement strand
CCGGCACCCGTGTCCGCGCCGTAAGCAACTACCACTTCGCGATCAATTTCCGCCGCGTAGACGCCCGCAATCCAGCGCACCGCCTGATTCTGCGGTGAGGTAAAGCGTACTTCCACGCTCGTGTCCTTCTGATTGCGTTCCTGGTACTGGTAGCCATCGCAGGCCAAAGGTGTGTAGGGTCCGTAAATTCCAAGGAAATCGATGTCGTTGTCGGGAGGAAATGCGCCGCTTCCAGGCGGGAAAACCCCGAATGGCTGGAAGAACTCACCTAACAAGTCGGTGCGGCCCGCCCCACCGTCGGCGACCGCCAGATTGTTCAGCGTGGCGCGATCTGCCAGGCAAGCCGGGGTCAGTTCGTAGCCGTAAAACGTGGCGCTAGTGCCATCGGACAACAGGTATTCGTTGAGGTCGTTGTACGAAGCGATAAAGGTCCAGTCGCCTTTTTCTGTCGCGTAGTCGGCTTTCAGTGCGAACTCTGTGGTTTCCTGCTCATTCTCGCCGGGCACGTTGAACGAGTATATAAAGTTGTGATCATTAACGTCGGCGAAGAACGCAGGGCCGAAACCGGCAGCAAAAGCCGGAATCGCAAAGACTGCGTTAAAGTTAATCGCACCGCCCTCGACTTTCGAGTAGCCGCCGCGCATGTCCCAACTCAAATTGTCGCCGGTCTCCCACATCAATCGACCGCGTACAGTCGTGTCTTGAAGATAGTCCACGCCTGAAGTCGCATTTTCGTAAATGTTTTCGTAAGAGCCGTCCAACTCCTTGTAGCTGGCGGACAGGCTGCCACGCAGCGTGTCGCCAAGGGGTCCACTCAATCGCATTGCAGCCTTGGCGAGGCCATCACTGCCGCCACCAAGCTTCGCTACACCTTCAAATTCATCACCGGGCTCCCTGGTCGTGACAAGGATGGCGCCGGCGACCGCGTTACGCCCGTAGAGTGCGCCCTGCGGGCCCTTGAGGACTTCGATCTGCCTGACATCAACCAGTTCTTCATTGAAGCTGTTGGGGTTCGTACTAAGAATGCCGTCGACAACATACGCAAACGTCGACTCCGCGTCGCGGGTTGAGACGATGCCACGAATGCTGACCTGTGTGTCACCCACGTTTGCCGTGTCAACTATCGTGACATTTGGCATCAGCGAAATGAAATCCGCGGGCCGTTCGATACCGGCGCGCTCGATCGTCTGTTCCGTAAATGCCGTGATGGCAATCGGAACTTCCTGCAAACTCTCGTCACGTTTACGTGCAGTAACCGTGATTTCCTCGATCGACGACGCACCTTCCTGGGCCGTCGCCGTAGCGAGCGGCAGCGTCGACATCAGAAGTCCAAGTCCAATTGATATGCAAAGTGTTTTCATGGCAAATGTCTCATCTTTGTTTTGCGAAATTACATTTCGCTTGTCACCTGCCCGTGCCCCGTTCTGGATGACACCCAGGTCCCCCGCCTTCCGTGGCTATAAAGTTATAACATACTAACATTAAGTCATTTTACGGGCAAAACACGCATCCGTTCCACCCACCAAATTCAGTCGACACCCAGCACCATCGCGAACTGGTAACGCTTGGGGTTGTACAAGCACTCCAGAATGTCGACGATGACGCCGGCTTCATTGTAGGAATCTCTTCTGACCGACAGCAGCGCTTCACCCGGCTTGACCTGAAGCTCCTGGGCGATCTTGGCGGTCGCCGATTTGGCGCTCAATACCTGATCGACCCGGGCCAGGCGAATGCCGCTGTCCCGCAGTACATCGAGGCGCGCTTTGCTTTCGAGCTTGCGCTTCGTAAAGCCTTTGGTGACCCCAGCTGTCCAGCTGACGTAATGTGCATATGGCTCGCCCTGCTCGTTGCTCAATACGCGCACGACCTTGTGCACGGTGTCGCGCTCACCCATGCCCAGCTGTTTCCTGACATTCGCGGGCGGGACAAGCTTTTCGATCGAAATAACGCGGATAATGCTGTGCTTGCCCATTTCGATGAGATCTTCGAGCATCGCCACGAGTGGTGCCCGCACAGGCTGCGGTTTGTATCGATAGGTGACGTGCGACCCCTTGCCACGAAAGCGGGCGATCAGATTTTCAGCCGCAAGTTCATCCATCGCTCGTTTGGCCGTAATTCTGGATACGTCGAAAGTTGTGACCAGTTGTTGCTCTGTCGGCATGCGCGCGTCATAGCCGATCGTGCCATCCAGAATCGCGTCCTTGAGGATCGTATACAGCTGGTGATAGAGGGGAACTCTCGCAAGCTCCCCGTTCTGTTTTCGATCCCACTCCGATTTCAGCGCACGCAGCAGATCGCTCACGGCGCTTCAGGCGCGGGGAGATGCGTCTCTTCCATCGATCGTGCTTTCAGTTCTTCGATCGTGCCACCGCGGCTGAACAAACCCATATTCTCGCGGGCCGGCGTCATCTCTACACGCAACGCCTCGGTTGCTGCCACGTCGACAGAGTCATCGTCGGCGATAACAACGCCATAACGTCTGGCGCCCTCGCGCGACACCAGTCCACGAGTCACTTCGGTCCGCACCAGTTCGGGATCGCGCTCCAGCGGATTACCCCAGCCGCCGCCGCCCCATGTGTTGAAGTACAGTACGTCACCTTCTTTCACCTTTATTCCATCGCACTTGGCGGGGAGCCACTCCTCACCGCCATCAGCGCGCACGATACGCTTTGTCGAGCGCATGCCGGGATCGCCGCCGCGAACGCCCCACGGATGTGTCAGCCAGCGCTCATCGTGTAACGCGATTTCGCCGTCGACGAGAAATTCGTAGGCCACAGACAAACCGTTGCCACCGCGGTGCAAGCCGGCACCACCCGAGTCGGCGATCGGTTCGTATTTGACGATACGCAACGGAAAGTAAGCCTCGATGAATTCGTTCGGGACGTTGGTAAAACCCGGCCACAGCGAGTGACCATCCGGACCGTCGCCCACGGGGCGCCCCGGGATGCCTCCGAAGCCAATCTGGAACAACTGGAACCACTCGCCATTCTTATCGTATCCCGAGTAAAACAGGTGCGGGCTATCCGAGAAGCCAGCCGCATTCATCGCATCCGGTGCACCCTGACCGAGCACGCCGCCCATGACATCGAAGATACGACCCAGCGCGTGGGTGCGTCCGGAAAGAGCAGCCGGGAATTTCGGCTTCAGCAGGCTTCCGTCAGGTATACGTACGTCGACGAGCTCGTAGAAGCCGTCATTGAAGAGAATGTGCGGATCGAACAGGTTTATTGTGAACGAGCCAAAGAACATTTTGAACATTTCTTCATTCATGTAGAAATTGATCGAGCTCTTGGCCTGCGGGTCCGTGCCTTCGAAGTCGAAAATTGCCACATCGCCTTCGCGCCACAACTTGCAAGCGATCTTGTAAGGACCTTTGCCGACACCGTCGTCGCAGACATAGTCTTCGAAGTACTGCGGTTCCTCCGGCACGATCATGTTAATGATCGCGCGCATCGCTTCGAGGTTACGATCGAGCATTATCTGCATCGTTTGCTGGAACACGTCATCACCGAAACGCTCGGCGATTTCGATGCAACGCTTGGCCGCCGTTCGACAGGCCGCAACAAGCGCATTGAGGTCGAAGCGGTTCCACTCCGTCGTGCGTACGTTGTGCAAAATCAGTTCGAGTAAGTCGCTTTGCAACTTGCCCTTCTTGTACAACTTCGTCGGCGGAATCCGAATACCTTCCTGGTAGATGGTCTCGGCCTTGATAGGAATCGACCCTGGCACCATGCCGCCGTTGTCCGACATATGACCAAACATTGCGGACCAGGCTATGTGGCGCCCGTCCTTGAAAATTGGAACGAGTACGATCCAGTCCGGCAAATGCGATACGGCAGCGTTACACATGTACGGGTCATTGGTCAGGATGATGTCGCCTTCTTCGATCTCACCGTCATAGGCTTCCATGAAGCCGTGGATAAAGGATCCAAACTGGCCGACGACCATCTTGCCGTCCTTGTTCGCAACCATCGGAAAGCAATCGCCCTGTTCGCGAATACCCGGGCTCATTGCCGTGCGAAACAGCACGGCGTCCATTTCGATGCGTACATTCTTGAGCGCGTTCTCGAT
>JAIBDF010000164.1 GCA_024679535.1 Chromatiales bacterium | reverse complement strand
GGCGCTGCCTACAAGAACGACGACGATGGTAAATTCGTGGCCATCTGGAACGAGGTGGAAGCTTTCGCCAAAGCGGAAGGGCGCCGACCACGCATGCTCGTCTCCAAGCTGGGCCAGGATGGACACGACCGTGGCGCCAAGGTCATTGCGACCGGCTTTGCGGACCTCGGCTTCGACGTGGACATTGGTCCACTGTTCCAGACACCGGAAGAAGCCGTCCGCGAAGCCATTGAAAACGACGTCCATGTGATCGGCATCTCCTCGCAGGCTGCGGGTCACAAAACGCTGGTGCCCCAGGTTATCGAAGGCCTGAAGGCAGAGGGCGCGTCAGATATCATTGTCATCTGCGGCGGTGTTATTCCCCCGCAGGACTACGACATGTTGTACGACGCCGGGGTTGCGGCCATTTACGGTCCGGGTACCAACATCGTGCATGCGGCAACGGAAGTGCTGGGTAAAATTAAAGAGCGCAAGGAATCATGAAAGACATCGTCGAACAACTCGCCGAAAAACGGGCCGCCGCCTCACTCGGGGGCGGCCAGGTACGCATCGACAAACAGCACGCCCGAGGCAAGCTGACGGCGCGCGAGCGCGTCGAGCTCTTGCTCGACGAGGGCAGCTTCGAGGAATGGGACACCTTCGTCGAACACCGCTGCACAGACTTCGGCATGGAGGACAACAAGGTTCTCGGTGACGGCGTCGTTACGGGCTACGGCACGGTCAACGGCCGCATGGTCTTTGTGTTCAGCCAGGACTTCACGGTCTTCGGCGGGTCGCTCTCGGAGACGCACGCTGAGAAGATCTGCAAGATCATGGACCAGGCGATGAAGGTTGGTGCGCCCGTGATCGGTATTAACGACTCCGGCGGCGCGCGCATCCAGGAAGGCGTTGTTTCGCTCGGCGGTTATGCCGAGGTATTTCAGCGTAACCAACTCGCATCGGGTGTGGTTCCGCAGATTTCACTCGTCATGGGCCCCTGTGCCGGTGGCGCCGTGTACTCACCCGCCATGACCGACTTCATCTTCATGGTCAAGGACACGTCGTACATGTTCGTGACCGGGCCGGACGTTGTGAAAACGGTGACCCACGAGAACATCACCGCCGAAGAACTCGGTGGTGCGGTCACGCACTCGACCGTTTCCGGCGTCTGCGATTGTGCTTACGAGAACGACGTCGAAGCGCTGCTCATGGTGCGTCGATTTATCAACTACCTGCCATCGAACAATCGCGAAAAGGCACCGTTTCGACCAACACCTGACTCGGCGGATCGCAAGGAGTTGTCGCTCGACACGCTGATCCCGGATAACCCGAACAAGCCGTATGACATGAAAGAGGCGATCCACAAGATCTTCGACGACAAGGAGTTCTGGGAACTGCAGCCCGAGCACGCCAAGAACATCATCATTGGCTTCGCGCGTATGGATGGCAACCCGGTCGGCATCGTTGCGAACCAGCCGCTCGTGCAGGCGGGCTGCCTCGACATCAAGTCGTCCATCAAGGCCGGGCGCTTTGTGCGCTTCTGCGACGCGTTCAATATCCCGATTATTACGCTCGTCGATGTGCCGGGCTTCATGCCGGGTAGCGCGCAGGAGTACGGTGGCATCATCAAGCACGGCGCCAAGCTGCTGTTCGCGTACGCCGAGGCTACGGTACCCAAGATCACTATCATCACGCGCAAAGCATACGGCGGCGCCTACGATGTGATGGCGTCGAAGCACCTGCGCGGCGACGTCAACCTGGCATGGCCGAGCGCCGAGATCGCGGTCATGGGCCCAAAGGGTGCCGTGGAAATCATCTTCCGCAAGGACATCGGCGACGAAGAGAAGATCGCCGAACGCACGGAAGAGTATCGCGAGAAATTCGCCAATCCGTTTATCGCGGCGGGGCGTGGTTATATCGACGACGTGATCGCACCGCATGCCACGCGCAAGCGGATTTGCCGTTCGCTGTCGATGCTGCGTGACAAGAAGCTCGAGAACCCGTGGCGCAAGCACGACAACATTCCGCTCTAGAGGATGGGAAGACGCTTTGTTTGACAAGATTCTGATTGCGAACCGCGGCGAAATTGCCTGTCGCGTCATCAAGTCGGCGCACAAGATGGGTATCAAGACGGTGGCCGTATACTCGGAGGCCGATCGCGATGCGCTGCATGTGCAAATGGCGGATGAGGCCGTGCACATTGGTGCGCCACCTTCTGCCGAGAGCTACCTCGTCGCCGACCGCATTATCCAGGCCTGCATCGACACGGGCGCACAAGCGGTGCACCCTGGTTACGGCTTCCTGTCGGAAAACTCGTCGTTCTGCGAAGCGCTTGCCGACAAGGGCATTGCGTTCATTGGTCCAAAGACCAAGGCGATCGAGGCCATGGGCGACAAAATCACGTCCAAGAGGCTGGCTGACAAAGCGAACGTCAACACCATTCCGGGCTACACCGACGTCGTCAAGGATGCGAAACAGGCCGTCACGATTGCGCAGGACATCGGTTACCCGGTCATGCTCAAGGCCAGTGCGGGTGGCGGCGGTAAAGGCATGCGCATTGCGCGCAATGACGATGAGTGTCTCGAAGGCTTTGAGCGCGCCGCCAACGAAGCACGTTCCAGCTTCGGTGACGATCGCATCTTCATCGAGAAATTCATCGAGGAACCACGGCACATAGAAATCCAGATCATGGCCGACAGCCATGGCAACGTCATCTACCTCAATGAACGTGAGTGTTCGTTGCAGCGCCGTCACCAGAAGGTGATCGAAGAAGCACCGTCGCCGTTCCTTGACGAGAAGACCCGCAAGATGATGGGTGAGCAGGCCGTGGCGCTGGCAAAGGCTGTCGACTACGAGTCGGCGGGCACCGTCGAGTTCATCGTCGACCCCAAGCGCAACTTTTATTTCCTTGAAATGAACACGCGCTTGCAGGTAGAGCACCCCGTCACCGAATTGACGACGGGCATCGATCTCGTCGAACTCATGATCCGCGTGGCGGCCGGCGAGAAACTGCCGATCGCGCAGAAGGATGTCGGCATTAACGGCTGGGCCATCGAGTCACGAGTCTATGCCGAAGACCCGTTCCGTAACTTCCTGCCGTCTACCGGGCGCCTCATTTACTACCGGCCGCCTGACGATGACGATCACGTACGTGTTGATACAGGCGTGTACGAAGGCGGTGAGGTCTCGATGTTCTACGATCCCATGGTGGCCAAGCTGATCACCTGGGGCGACGACCGTGAGCAGGCCATCGAGAAGATGCGGACCGCGCTCGACAAGTTCCTGATTCGCGGTATCTCGACGAACATCAGTTTCCTTGCGGCACTCATGGCGCATGAAAAGTTCATTACCGGCAACATCAGCACCAATACGATTGCCGAGGAGTACCCCGATGGATTCCATCCGGGGCATCTGCCACTCAAAGATCCTGAAACCATTATTGCCGTGGTCGGTTCGATGGTGCGCAAATACCGTGACCGCGCCGCGCAAATCGATGGCCAGTTGCCGGGACACCGACGCCTCGTGCCTGCGGACTGGGTTGTGGTCTTGGACGATGAGTACCATTTTATCTCGGTTAATCCGGTACCCGGTGGTAACGACGTCACCTTTGACGGCGAGATTTATGCGGTGCGCAGTAACTGGGAATTCGGTGAGCCGCTATTCAGGGGCACGATCAACGGCAAAGAGGTATTTGTCCAGGTTGCGCGCAACGGTCAGATCTATCGCCTGTCGCGCGGTGGAACGCAGTCGGACGCCATCGTCTTAAGTCCGCGCGCGGCGGAACTGCACAGGCTCATGCCCCGCAAGGAACCACCGGACCTGTCGCGTCACCTGATCGCGCCGATGCCGGGTCTGCTCGTGTCGGTTTCCGTCAAGGAGGGCGATGAAGTCAAAGCGGGTGATGAAGTCGCCGTGCTCGAAGCGATGAAGATGGAGAATGCGCTGCGCGCGGAGCGCAACGGCGTCATTGCCAAGGTACATTTTGAGCAGGGCGCCAGTGTCGAGGTCGATGACGTCATCATGGACCTCGATTAGCCACAATGGCGTCACACCAGACCAGTGCATTGGCAAGCGCCATCCTCGATGGCGACCGGCGGGCCCTGGCGCGCGCCATTACGATGATCGAATCCACCCGTCGCGATCACCGCTCGGAGTCGGGCGACTTACTCGAACAACTTATGCCGCACACCGGAAAGTCGGTGCGCGTCGGTATTTCGGGTGCGCCAGGCGTTGGCAAGTCGACGTTTATCGAAGCGCTGGGAAACCATGTCATCGAGCAGGGCCATAAGCCTGCGATTCTGACGGTCGACCCTTCGTCGGCTATTAGTGGTGGTTCCATCCTCGGCGACAAGACGCGCATGGAAACACTGGCGCGTCGTGATGAGGCCTACATTCGCCCATCGCCTGCAGGCACGACACTGGGTGGCGTTACGCGCCGCAGTCGGGAAACGTTGTTGCTGTGCGAAGCGGCGGGGTTCGACATCATCATCGTGGAGACGGTCGGTGTGGGTCAGTCGGAAACGAAGGTCGCCGACATGACGGACATGTTCGTGCTGTTGTTGCAGCCAGGTAGCGGTGACCAGCTGCAGGGCATCAAGCGCGGCATCATGGAACTGGCCGACCTGATTCTTATTAACAAGGCGGACGACGATCTTGCAGAGCTGGCCAGGAAATCGGCCAGTGAATACAAACACGCGCTGACCTTGCTGCGGCCACGGACGGCGGACTGGCTCGTTGAAGTGCAGACCTGTTCGGCGCGAGATAATGTCGGCATTGGCGAGGCGTGGGACGTTGTAAAACGCCATCAGGAGGCCCTTGAAAACAGCGGTCATCTCGACGCCATGCGGGCCGATCAGGCGCGTACCTGGATGTGGTCAGAAGTACAGGACAGCCTGATCGCGGATCTCAAGGACGATCCCGAGGTGCAAAAGCACATCCCGGCACTTGAAGCGGCTGCGAGCTCTGGCAGAATCCCAGCAGCGACCGCAGCCGAACGCCTGCTGGACATTTATCGAAACGCGGAAAAAAAATGAGCGACAGACCATTGACCAGACCATTCAGGATTCTCGGCATTCAGCAGATTGCTGTGGGTGGGCTGGATAAGGACCGCCTGCGAACGCTGTGGGTCGATACGCTGGGGCTCGAGCTTGACGGCAACTACCGCAGCGAGAAAGAGAATGTCGACGAAGACATCGCTTTTCTCGGCCAGGGCGCACAGCGCGTCGAGGTTGACCTGATGCAGCCGCTGGACATCGAGCAGCGACCCCGCGTGGACACGCCGCCCCTGAATCATGTCGGTCTGTGGGTCGACGATCTCCCTGCTGCTGTCGAATGGCTCACGCAGCAGGGCATGCGCTTCGCCCCGGGCGGCATTCGCAAGGGCGCGTCGGGTCACGATATCTGTTTCATTCACCCGAAAGGTAACGAAGATTTTCCGATCGGCGGGGAAGGGGTTCTGATCGAACTCGTTCAGGCGCCGGCCGACGTAATTGAGGCATTACTATGAACATCCTGTACGTATTCCCCGGCCAGGGCTCGCAGTATGAAGGCATGGGCAAGGACATCTGCGAGGCGTACGACACGGCTCGCAAAATCTATGACGCTGCGAGCGACGTGTTGGGTTACGACATTGTCGATATGTCGTTCAACAATCCGAATGACGAACTTAAT
>JAIBDF010000195.1 GCA_024679535.1 Chromatiales bacterium | reverse complement strand
GGGTTCCGATTTCCAGCCGGTAGGGCACGGAGAGTGCATGAGCAGGAAGCGCATGCCGGTCATCGACAGTGCAGTGGCGAGCTTGCGTGCGAAATCTTCAGGATGTGCCATGGACAAGGTCGCGGCGTACGGAATGCCGTGGGCAGTCATGATCGCCATGATGTTCTTTTTGGTTTCCGATTTACCCGTCGGCGTCGTCGTGGTCCGCGCGCCGATTGGTGTGGCAGAAGATCGTTGTCCACCCGTGTTGCCGTAGATTTCGTTGTCGTAGCAGATGTAAATAATGTTCTCGTTACGTTCTGCTGCTCCTGAGAGTGTGGCAAGGCCGATATCGTAGGTACCGCCATCACCGGCCCAGCAAATCACCTGGCCGGGCTCGTCGTTGAGGTCGCGAACACTCGCGTAACCGGAAGCAACAGCCGGAGATGACGCAAAGGTCGCCGCGATGGTCGGCACGCCGTAACTCGTCGTGGGGAAGGCGCCGGCGGTGACGATGCCACAGCAGGCAGGGATAACGAGCGAACAGCTGTCATTGGCGTCGGCCAAAGCGTGATCCAGCATGGTCAGGCCAACGCTCATCCCGCAGCCACCGCAGTTTGTATTACCCGGACGCAGCAAGCAGGATTCGGACATTTGCCGTGGTGCGGTCGCGATCATTGCAGCGTCTCCTTGCCGGTCTCAATGCCCATCCACACAGGATCGCCAGCAACCTCACGTGACGCCAGATCGGCCAGGACCTGGTCGATGACCGCCGGTGTGACGTCTTCACCGCAGAGGCCCGTCAGGTAGTTCTGAATGAGCACGTCGTCGCGGTGGCCCTGAAACGCGGCACGAGTGTCCTGCCAGAACACACCACCGGAACCCGCAGCGTAGTTGCGATCGAGCACTGCCACACGCTTTGCGGACTGACAGGCTTTACGCAGGGCAGCAGCCGGGAAGGGCCGGAACATTTTCAGTTTGACCAGACCGATTTTTTCGCCGGCCGCCCGGCGCTTATGCACGAGTTCGCGTGCAGTCGTGGCTATCGTCCCGGTTGCTACGAGTACCGTCTCGGCATCGTCTGTGTCTGTGGTCTGAATAAGATCTCCCGGATCGCGGCCGAACACCTCCGTAAAACTCTGTCGGCATTCCTGGTACACATCGGGCACACGTTTCATGGCCTCATCAATCTCGAGTCGTTGAGACAGGCCTTCGTGTGGCCACGCCATGCCGCCGATTGTGCGTGCTTCGTCATAGCGCATACGGTGTGGAAGATCGAGGTCTGGCAGGTAGCGGTCGACCGCGTCCTGTTCCGGCAGCATCGTTTCCGTCTGCGTGTGTGACACGATAAACGCGTCCATGCACGTGAGGACAGGTAGCAGGATGCGATGATCCTCGGCAATGCGGAATGCCAGCAGCGTCGTATCCAGAACCTCCTGGCTGGTTTCGCAATAGAATTGCAGCCACGCGAAATCCCTCAGCATCAGCGTGTCGCCCTGGTCTGCCCAGATATTCCATGGCGGCCCCAGCGTGCGGTTGACGGCCACCATGACGATAGGTAGCCGGTAATAACCCGCAACCATGATGTTCTCGGTCATGTAGGCGAGACCGTTTGAGGAACTGGCGGTAAAAGCGCGGGCCCCGGCCAGTGACGCGCCTATGGAAACGGCCATCGCACTGTGTTCACTTTCGACGGGTACGACACGTCCCTTGCTGAAGGGGAACCTGGCGACATACTCGACGATCTCCGTTTGGGGTGTGATCGGATAGATACCGCAAGCAGCGCCACGACTCGTGCGGTTGGCTTCGCCAGCCGCACTCAGTGCATAGCCGGCGGCATGGTTACCTGTGACCACCTGTACAGACATTGTTATTCTCCGTCGCCGCTACAGATGACTCATAACGATGACATTACGCGGACATTCAGCTGCGCAAACACCGCAGCCTTTACAGTACGAATAGTCGAATTCGAAGCGATGACCAACGCGTTTCAACATGCCTTCCGGGCAATAGGTTACGCAGAGGTCGCATTCGTTGCAGACGCCGCAGGAGAGGCACCGGGCCGCCTCCGCTGTGTTATCCAGGCCCATGTGTATCTCGTCAAACGTAGAGCAACGTTCCTCTGCAGGCAGGGATTCGCCCTCGGCAACCGCCTGGCGTTCGAACAGGTGCAGTTTCATTGCAGCGGCGCCAATCACTTCGTCTCGCCAGACGTCTACGTCACGTTGCGCTTCAGCATGTCGGCTGATCTTGATCTGTTCGCCGTCAAGTACATTGTGAATCTGCACGGCTGAGCGCCGGCCACTGCCGATGGCCCCGGCGATGGTCCCTTCACGGGTTGCCAGATCGCCGACCGCGAACACGGGCGTCTCCAGCAAGCCAAGCAATTGTGCACCTTCCCTGACTTCCGTTCCTTCCGGGAACACCGACAGGTCAGGCGACTGACCCAGCGCAAGAATGATGCGATGGCAGGGCAGGTCGAAATCCGAATCGACGATTTCACGGGGTGAGCGGCGCCCCGACTCATCCGCTTCGCCGAGTTCCATGCGCCGGCACGTCAGGCGATAGTGACGGCGAATACCGTCAGTCGGATCCTCGTTCATGGCCATGGGCTGTGTCAGGTAGTCGATCGCGATGCCTTCTTCGAGGGCCTCGTCGATCTCCTCGCTGATAGCCGGCATTTCCGCACGAGTCCGGCGATATACCATGCGCACCCTTGCGGCGCCGAGACGGAGGGCGGAGCGCGCCGCATCGAGCGCCGTATTGCCGCCACCGATTACGACGACATCCTCGCCGTCTACGCGGACGTTATTACGCTGCACCCGATCGAGAAAATCGATGCCCTGGACTACTGCATCGACACTGTTCATACCCAATTGCAGATCACGCTGATCCTGCTGGCCGGTCGCGACCAACACAGCATCGCTGTTGCGCGCGAGGTTGAGCAGGGTTTGCCGATCAATTGGGTGATTGGTCTCGACCTCTACGCCGAGATTGAGGATGCGGTTGATCTCCCTCGAGACAACATCGTCGGGCAGGCGAAACTCCGGAATGCCTGTTCGCAACAGGCCGCCGACCTCTGGCCCCGACTCAAACACCTTTACGCGGTAGCCATAGCGAGCCAGGTGCCAGGCGGCGGTTAATCCGGCAGGGCCGGAACCGATGATCGCAATTTCTTCATCGCGGAGGGCGGACGGACCGATTGCTACGCTGCCGTGGTCGCCGGCGTAGCGTTCCAGTTGTCGCACATTAACCGCGCCGTCGAGTTCAATACGGTTGCAGTTTTGCATACAGGGTGCCGGGCAGGCTCGACCGCAGATAGATGGAAACGGCGATGTCCGCAGCAGGGTCTCGAGTGCCTTATCAACGTCTTTGTTCGCCAGCGCATTAATAAAACCCTGCACGTTGTTGCCTGCCGGACAAATATGATTGCAGGGAGGAATCATCTGTTGTCGATGCGGTTGCTCAGTCGCCCACTGACCGGTTTTGATTGCTGGCGCGGCCATTTCGGCCGCTTGTAAAATACTGTGGCCCCGCGCTGTATCAGGCGCTGCCGCGACGTTCTCAGACAGCCCGGTTTTTAACGGCGTGTCGACAAGGCGGGCCTCACGATAGGCACGTCTGGCTGCCACGAGGTTTGCGCCTACGAAGCCGAGGTGCTCCAGCGATGCCGTCATCTCGTGCAGCGCGATTCCCAGCATCCTGCCTACCGCGCCGGCAAGCGCTGTGTTGACGATGGGGACGCTGCGAGTACCCAGGTCATTTGTGCGCGCGATCGATGTGGCATCCACCGTTGCGATACGGTTGTGCGGGAACTGCTCCGTGAACTCGCCGGGTGGCTGCGGCGAATTAAGCAGGATCCAGCCGCCGGCTTTGAGCCCCGTGGCGATCTGTGCGTCGATCAATGTCGGGTCGAGCACAATGATGTGATCGGGCTCGTAGATCAGGTTGCGATTAGTAATGGGTATGTCGGAGTAGCGGCAGAACGCCTGTACCGGAGCCCCGGACCGTTCTGCTGCATAGAGACCAAAAGCCTGTACCGACTGTCCCTGTAGAAAACGCGACGTTGCGATGAGT
>JAIBDF010000009.1 GCA_024679535.1 Chromatiales bacterium | reverse complement strand
GTGAATGGCCGATGTCATTCCAGCGATATCGCAGGTCCAACCTCGAACGCGAGCCCTCAATGCCATCAAAGAAAACTTGTGAACTCCTGATTTCGTCGTACCGCAGGCGCAGTTCAAACGAAGCGTCGTCGCTGAGGTAACGGGTCGATCGCAGGTCCAGGTTTGCTTCACGATTGAAGCTGGAGCCGTCGATCGTTCCCGTGACCCCGTATACCCCACCCCGGTGCCGCCAGCCGCCCCGATCGAGCGTGTACAAGGCACCGACGCGCAGTTCCAGTTGGTCGAACTCGTCCGCGTCCGAGTAGGTAACGGCGTAAAGACTGGCATCCAGTTCCAGACCACGGGATAGCGGACCACGAAACGTCGCGAACAGGTCGGCCGCGGGGCTCTCAGCACTGACGCCGGCCGGCAGGCCCAGGCTGTCACGCAGGGCGACGTTGTCGTCATGCCCGAATTGCACGCCCACCAATGCGTACCAGTCGGAGCGGGTCTCCTGTTCGAGTGCAGTGACTTGTGAAGCGGCCATGGCCCTGACCTTTTCATCGCCACTGTGACGATAAGCAGCAATAAACTCGCGCTGTGCAGCGTCTGGATTGCCGAGTCGCCGTTCAACGAGACCGACGTTGTACTCGGCGAGTCCTCGCATCGAGGGAAACCGGCGTGCGATAAGCTGGAAGGTGTGGCGAGCATCTCGGTAGTTGCCCATGGAAAATTGGCTCACAGCGATGTTGTAGTGCACGGCAGGGCCGTCCAGACCGCTGTCTCGGGCAGCCTCAAAGTGGCTCAGGGCTTCGTCATACCGCCCTGCGGCAAATGCCTCACTGCCCGATTCCCACGCCATCGCAGGATCGGCCGCCACCGCACCTGTCGAGGTGACAAGGAGGAGCACAGCCAGCAGCGCTGAGAGTTTCGAGCGAATCATCCGTGTGATGACGTCTTTTAAAAAATCGAGTCATATCAATAACAAAAGCCCCGGCTGGCGGATAGCACAGGGCTTATGTAATGTGATCTGGTTCACCATCCGATGCCCGAAAAGGGGCACCGGTCACACAGTTGCATCAGTTTCTGTCGGGCGGCGGCTCCGGTGGTGTGGGGCGATCATCCGAGCGCACGTGATGTTCGCGGCTTTCCTTGGCCTTTTCTTTCATCTCGGACCCGTTTTCGCGGGCCTCGGCAGCCCGTTCCTGTCCCTGATTGCGCTGTGCCTCGGCATCGTTCGCCTTGGCAAGGCCCTTTTCAGCCTTTTCCACAGCCGCTACCTGGTCCTCGGATTCCATGAGGAGATGCTCTGGTAACGAGATTTGCCGGGTCACGGCTTCGGGGAGTTCGGCTTCCGCGTTACCCATTAGCCGGATCGTCGCTTCCGCAGCGTCGGCGGCCCAACCGGTGCCGCTCAACAGGAGCACCGTGGTCGCGACTAAAAGGGTTATCTTCTTCATTGTCTAAATACTTCGCTCAGGCGTTGGCCCTAAGAAACTTCGCTATCAAGCGGTAAGTCGATAACGAACAGCTGCTCGCTGTCGGGGTGACTAAGCCGGACTACCATTTGTCCGCCACCCTCGCCGCTGGCGACCAGCGGCAATGACAGCTTGTTGACGCCCGCATCGAGGTCATCGCTCCAGTTGAGTTCACGGCGGCTGCCGAAACCCTGCACCTCCACATTACCGGTCAACAAAATACTGATCTCGGCGCCGGGTAACGCCCGGTCCACCTCGATAGCCACGTGCATCATCCGCGGCTCCTCCGCAGATACGTAGAACTCCGCGACAGTCTGTGCTGGATCGGCTGGCGGCTGGAATACGCCCAACATCAGGACAATAGCCAGCAATGATGCGGCGACGGCACCACCGAATGCGGCCCCGCTCCAGAAGGAGCGTGATGTGCCACGCTGTGGCCGGCTCCGCGTCACGTTGGTCGCGATGCGCTCAAATGATCCGGCGGGCGGTTCTTCCAGGGGCAGCATTTCTACTAGCAGCGTAGCGTGGCGGCCACGCAGGGCTGCGGAGCAGCCGGCACAGACTTTCGCGTGTGCCAGGTATTCGTCGCGATTGCCTTCGGGCATCGTCCCCGCAGTCAGCGCTGTTACCTGTTCCGAAAATTCTGTGCAGTTCATTTCTTGCCACCCACGACCTTCAGGATCGGTTGTTGCAGTGCTTCGCTGGAGAGCAGTCGTCCAAGTTTTGACCGGGTTCTGTACAGGCGCGACTTGATCGTTCCTGTCTTCAATCCGGTTAGTTGTTGCAACTCGTCCAACGAGTAACCTTCAATATCATGCAGTGCGAGCAGGCTGCAGTCGTCCTTGTTCAGGATGCCCATCGCCCGGATTATCTGGACAATCCTGGCGTCCCGGTCCAGCTGTTCGTCAGGCCGAATCTCGCTCCGGGCGATTTGCTCAGGTTCGAACGAATCCGCACCGGTATCGGCCTGATCGACCGGCGAACGCGAAAATTCGCGTCGCCGGTCGATGAACTTGTGGTACAGAACTTTCAGGAGCCAGGCCCGACGAAACTCGATTCGCTCAAGTTCGTCGATGCTCTCGAAAGCCTTAAGGCAAACGTCCTGTACCAGGTCCTCCGCATCTGACGGCGACGACGTCAAACGCCGTGCCGCTCCGTATAGTGCCGAAAAGTGTTCCTGAACGAGCGCTGTGAATCGGCTCTTTGCAGAGTCGTACTCGCTCATCGGGGCGCACTGTTATTTTGGCGTCTGTAATGCATAACGTCTGAAAGCACTATTGGGTTCGCCAATATTTACATAACGTACAGCTCGGCCCTGTGCGGCACCGCACATTTCATGCAATTCTAGTCTGCGAGGTCAGAGGGGTTGCCGGGGTCTTTCCTGAACAGGAAACGGCTGGCATGGCGGTCAACGATGTTGTCCGTGAAACCGCCAATGGAAGTATTAACCAGGTGCTTGCTGGCGTAGAAGTAGAGGGGTGCGATCGGGTAGTCGTTGAGTACGACGGCCTCGGCAGAACGCTGGAGCTCCGCAGCTGCACCTGCATCGTTCTGTCGTGCGGCATCCGACATCAGGTTATCGAAATCGGCGCTTGAATAGGCGGCGAGGTTTTGCTCATTGCCCGATCGAAAAATATCGAGAAAGGTATTCGGCGCGTTGTAGTCGCCTACCCAGGCAAAGCGCATTACATCCCAATCGTCTCGCAGCTCGCGGGTGTCCAGAAAATACTTCCATTCGCGTTTTTCTATCGTCACATCGATACTCAGTACGTCGCGCCACATAGCAGTTACGGCGAGAGCGATCGTTTCGTGAATGCCGCCGGCGTCGTACATCAGGGTAATCGACAGAGGACTGTGGTCCTCGTAGCCGGCCATCTTGTAGAGCTGCCGAGCCTTGTTGATGCGTTCTTCGTCTGACCGGTCTGCCCACAGGTAGCTCGCGCTTTGGTACCCGCTGACGCCGGGCGGCACGATGCTGAAGGCCGGTTGGTCGCCACGGCCGAGCATCCTGACGATCGCTTTGCGGTCGATTGCCATGCTCAGTGACTGGCGCAGAGCGGGATTATCCAATGGCGGGCCGGTCAGGTCGAACGCCAGGTAGTACAAACTAAGTGACCCAAAGATATGTGCCTCGGCCAGATCGTTGCGCAGCATTTCGGCGACCTGAGTGTCTGGAATGTTGTGTGTTAAATCGAGTTCGCCCGAGCGGAACATATTGTATTCAGCAGTCGGATCGACGATAGGGAGATAGATAACGCTGTCGAAATAAACCGCACCAGCATTCCAGTAGTGCTGGTTTTTTTGCACCCGAATGCTCGCGCCCGGAATGCGGCTCGTCAGCGTGTAGGCGCCGTTGCTGATACTCGCGTCACCGGATTCATGCCGCGGAAAAGCTACCGGCAAAGCCAGGACAGCGAGGAAATGACTTGCCGGCGTTGCCAGGCGAATTTCCAGTGTCCGATCGGAGCCGCCTTCAATCGTATCTATTGCGTTGAGCAGTGACGCGTAAGGCGAGAGTGTATCCGGGTCCAACAGACGGCGTATGGCCCTGACGAAGTCCGCCGCGATTACAGGGTCGCCATTTGACCAACGGGCGTTATCTCGCAAGTGAAATGTGTAGACCTTGGCGTCGTCACTGACATCCCAGCGCTCCGCCACGCCAGGAACGAGTTCCCCGGCAGCATTTTCTGTAACAAGGCCTTCGTAAGTGTCGATGAGAATATTGAATGCGTGAACATCCTCGGCAACACCCGGATCCAGTGTCTCCGGATCTCCACCGATGCCTCTCGTCAAAATGCGGTCAGGATCAGGGTCAGTTGCGATTGCACTCTCGTCCTTGTCGGAACAGGCGAACAGCGTCAGCAGCAGCAATAGTAAGCAAGACAATGTCTGATTTCGCATGAAACAAACCGTTGGAGGCCTTGCTGCAAATTGTAACAGCCGCAGAGCGGTCGCGCCTGCGAGGACCAGCGGCATAAACAATTTGCCAACCCTCTGTCCAGCACTCAAAATCAGGAAACGAGCTGCACCAACAACCTGAAGGAAATCGACATGTGTCGCTGGCTTGCCTATTCAGGCGCACCCATTTTCCTCGATGAAGTGCTATTCAAGACAGACCATTCTCTTATCGATCAAAGTCTGCGCGCTTTTGACAAGACCAATACAACGAACGGAGATGGTTTTGGCATCGGCTGGTACGGAGTACGTGACGTGCCCGGCGTCTACAAGGACATCCGGCCCGCCTGGAACGACACGAACCTGCAGGCGTTGGCCGTTCAGATCGAGTCTCCCATGTTCCTGGCGCACGTGCGGACATCCACGGGCTCTCCGGTCCAAAGAACCAATTGCCATCCTTTCAGTTATCAGAAGTGGTTGTTTGTCCACAACGGCCTGATTGCTGACTATGAAAAAATGCGTCGTGAACTGACGTTAGCGGTATCGCCCGCATTATTCCCGCTCCTTAGCGGCACGACGGACTCGGAACTCATGTTCATGCTGGCATTGAGCTTCGGCATGGAGGGCGACGTAAGGAGCGGCTTATCGCGGATGGCAGGCCTGGTTGAACAGGTGGCGGAGACACACGGAGTAGCAAACGCGCTGCAAATGACCCTCGGTATCAGTGATGGCGAGTCGCTGTATGCGGTTCGCTATTCGACAGAGGGAAGTTCGCGATCTCTTTTCCACAGCGCCAGTCGTGATGCCACGGCAGAGATTGCACCCGATGCCGGTCGGTTTTCGAGAGGCGCACGCGCAATTGTCTCCGAGCCGCTGAACAATCTTGAGGCAGATTGGGTGCCTGTACCTGAAGCCAGCTTCCTGAGGATTTCCGGGGGCGAAATCGCCTGCGAGCCTTTCATACCAATACCACCTTGATATCCGGGTCACGCTGCAAAGGCGCGGCTCGGTGTCTTTTTATGTTTTCTATTCAACATAATCTAAGTGCGATTCTAGATTCGGACTTATTATGGAATATACTGAATCGGACCGTACTGATAATAATCAAAAATTAAACGGCGGAGAGCGATACATGAGCGTATTTTCCAGATCGTCCAGAATAAGGACGGCGGCAGCCGCCGTTGGTCTTTTGGTCTTAAGCAGCTCCCTGTCCGGGTACGCACAAACAGTGCCCACTCCAGCAGCGCCCACTCCAGGCGATCCCAAGCCGGATATTAATATCGTGGGCCCGACCCGCGATCCCGCGGATATCCGCGATGAAGGCCTGAAGCAGCAAAACGAACCGGCCTGTGCCATCCGCCCTGGCAACAGCAATTGCATCATCTGCTTTTTTAATGACTATCGAACGGTCGATATTCCCGCCCACGCTGACGCCTGGATCGGCCAGGCAGAAAGTTGCGATGCTTCCAATACGTGGACCAGCCGAATTGTGCCCGGTCATCCGACGCACCCGTCGCCGATAGATGGCCGGTTTGCTGCCGATCCAAGGGCGATAGCGTTGCCGGGCATGACGATCCACGGTTTTATTGCCGGTTATCGCGATCAGGATCGCGGCGTTATCGCGGTGCAGCACTGGCTCGAAAACAACAAGGACGATTTCGATTTTTACGAGCCGGGCCTGAATACGATTATCGTGGACGAAGGGACGGAAGGGCGTTTCATCGACAAGCCCGATTTTCTCGCCGTGCTCGATGAGTCAGAACCGCAGAACACGGTAGAGATATCGACGCTGATGGAGAACCCGGAGCTCGGTACGATCACCCGCGAGTACCCGGCCGGCACGTTATATGCGGCCTACGCGGTTTTCACGGGCAGCCAAGGCGTCAAGATACTCGTCAAGACGTCCGATGACTGGGGCGCCACGTGGCGCAACAAGGTCACCAAGTTGACCGAGAGTCAGAATCTCGTTACGGGCATCACCCTGACGCACATGAACGGCATCGTCATGGCGATGTGGCGCCAGGTGATCGATGGGAACGACGCCGACGCGATGTACTATGCGGTGACGACCAATGGTGGTAATGGCTGGTCGAAACCCGAGTTGCTGACCAACATCTGCAAGTTCGACCAACCGAGTGCAACGTTCACCAACCAGGTGACATTTCGCACCAATGACTTCCCCTGGCTCGCCAACGATGGCAAGAATATCTACGCGTTTTATACGCAACGCGCAGGTAGTTGCACGACCGGTACGCCGAAGGTTGTTATGCGCTATACACAAGACGGGCAAACCTGGAACGAGGACGGCCCGCTATCAGTCAGCGATGGCCCGGGCGCCGAGTTCATGCCTGCCGCATTTGGTGCTCGTGGCAAGGTGCAGATCGCCTGGTACGACACTCGTCGCGAGGCTATCCCTGTCACCCCTGCTCAACCCTTTGTCGCCGACTTCATTCCCGAGTTTGGGGTACGTGTGAACCGCAAGGTTGATGTCTTCACGGCACGGGTGACGTCGGATGAAGAAGGGAAAAACGTGCAGGTCTCGGACTCGGTTCAAGTCAGCCAGTACCGCAGCGCAGTCAATGCTGAAGATCCTGACGGTCTGCGCTATGAGATCGAGGCATCATTTTCTAATGCGATGATGTACAAGAGCGGATTACTGGCGTTCCTCGGCGACTACTTCACGGTTACGGCCGAGGAATTTCGCCCGAGAGCATCGGGCGGTTGGGAGGCGAACAGTTCGCCACTCCCGTCGCCGAACAGCAACCTTGTCGATTTCTTTGTTGCCTACACCGATAACCGTGACGTTCGTGGTGACATCCTGTTCGGAGACGGTGCCGCGACAAAACCCTATACGCCGCCGCAGAACGTGCCGGCAAGTCCAGATGCTGCACAGGCCTCGCCGTCACAGGAGTCCGATGAGTCGGTATTGGTCGCCGAGGCGTCCCAAGGCACTGACGAGCGCCGCAGCACGGAAGGTGTTGAAGACACCCTTACAGATCCCGTCGTGGCGGTTTGCGAATTGGGTACCGATGCCGACCGGACCCGCGATTCAAATATCTACGGTTCCCTCATTCGCGACCGGCTGCGAATCAGCTCGCCGGTCGGCTCGCGCCCGTTGTCAGGCATCCTGCGTGCGATACCCTTCGTGGCAAACAACGTGACCGGCGACGAGCAGGCGTACCGCCTGTATATCGCGAATCAGCCGGGTGAGGACCCGATCTGGCACCGTGCCTCTTTCCGGCAAAAGCCGGATCGTGCACCGTTCTCTCTGGAGCCGCCGCCGGTGTTGATTGAAGATGTGTTCATCCAACCGAATTCCAGCGTTGCAAGAACCGTGTTCCTTGTATCGGTGGACCTCGGGGCAACCGTCGATGTGCAGATTTTTGATGGCGCGTGTTCCGACGACGCGGACGAGGCCAGTCCCTCGAACCCGCTCGCATTTACAACGGAATGCAATGTGCTTGGCAGCATCACGGTCGGTGGCGTGAGTACGGCCGGCGATATACAGCAGCCCGATTACCTCAGCACGGTCTGCGAAGGCGATCCGGACTGTGCCAACGTGCTGGTGACGGAGCTGCATAATCCGTTGATCGAGAATCCACTGATCGAGAACCCGTTGATCGAGAATCCATTGATCGAGAATCCGTTGATCGAAAACATGGAGCTCGAGAATCCGCTGATCGAAAACCCGCTCATTGAAAACCCGCTGATCGAGAACTATGGATTTGAGAACCCGCTTATTGAAAACCCGCTGATCGAAAATCCACTCATTGAAAACCCGTTGATCGAGAATCCGCTCATCGAGAACCCGTTGATCGAAAATCCGCTCATCGAGAATTCAACTCTCCCGGATGGCACGGCCATTACGTACGCGGACGTTACTGCCGTTATTCGCAACGACGGCAACGTGACGACGTCATACAACGTTGACGTGACCGCAGCCGGTTTTGAGTCGACTGCGGGCGGCGACCCTGTGTCGCAGCTCATTCTCTGGAAGCAGTACGTTTACGGCACATCGCGCGACTGCAAGTATGTGCCCGAGGCGCGCAACCAGGTACTGGCCACGATCAATAATCCGGATAACGAATTGTCGATCGCCAAGATTAGCGATCCGTTTGCAGGTGAGGGCAGCATCCTTCTCGCGCCCGGCGAGCAGGGATTCATTACCTACCGTTTCTTCGGCACGGTTGATGAACTTGCGACGGCGAGGGTCAATGGGCTGACGGCCTCATCACAGGCGGCGAACTGCGACGAATTCGATGATAATTTCGGTCCGCCGCAGGGGCAGGAGGACGACTTCTATACCTGCCAGGACCAGATCTCCGCCGACCGGGAATTAATACTCCTCGACATCGATACGACGCCACCGTCGTTCACCGGCCTCGTGGATGGCCAGACGATCCCGGTTCCGGTCGCAACAGCCAACACACCTGGTGGTGCGTGCTTCACAGACCCCGTATCCCAGCTCGGGATTTCGGCGTCAGATGAATCCACCCTGCCGGTGGACATTGCGTGCTTCAATGCCGAAGGCGATCAGATCTGCACAGACGCTAACCTTGCCGGTTTGTCCGTGCCGGTTTCCAACCTCTCCATTTACCCGCAACCGCAACCGTCGCCGATGACCTGCGTCGCGACCGACGCGGCCGGCAACCAGGCAAGCGTCAACGTATTGGTGGCGGTCTACGATGAGACGCCACCGTTTTTCACACAGACAGCGCCGAATCCGACGATAGTGGACGCCGATTCGCAGATTGGAACGGCACAGGTGACGCTCGAGACCGGCTTTGTCGCACAGGACGCGTTGGGTGTCGATCCGACCCCCCTGATCACTTGCAAGACAAGCATGGGACTGGGGTCAGGAGATCAACTCCCGGCTGGCGACAATAGTGTCGAGTGTGTCGCCACGGACGCTTCTGGCAACGCAAGTCTGCCGGAGACTTATATCGTCGAGGTTAGAGACGTGACCGCTCCTGCAATCAGCCTGGAAGGACCCAGCGTGCAGTTGATCGAAGCGGGCGATCCGTATATCGAACTTGGCGCAGCGGCCACAGACAACGTCGCCCTGGACGGCGCAGTTGTTGTCGACGCGTCGGCAGTCAAGGTAAATGTGCCGGGTGACTATCCCGTGACGTATACAGCCCGGGATACTGCTGGCAATGAGACGATCGTGTCGCGGACTGTGCGCGTCGTAGACGCCACGGCGCCTGTTGTCACTGTGCCATCATCGCCGGTTTTCGAGACGGTCCAGGGCCCATCGGGTTCGATCGTTAACTTCGACGGCCTGGTCAGCGTCACTGATGTGGCGGACCCGGCTCCGACACTCACGTGTGTGCCGGAGTCCGGCAGTATGTTCGCGCCCGGCGAAACAACGGTGACGTGTACCGGAGAAGATGCGTCGGGGAACACGGCAAGTGCGGACTTCGTTGTCGCCGTCGGCTATATCGGCGACGGCATTTACCCAACGAAACTTTCGGTTAAAGCCGGCAGCAGCAATCCGCTGGCATGGGCCTGGCGTGATGCGACGGGCAGTATTGTCGATACGTCGGGCGAAACTCAAATGCTCGAGATTACCGACTGCGGTGTTCCGGCCACAGTGTTCCTGACAGCGGCCGGCGATCCGGGTGCCAGCGGATTCCGTGTGAAGTCGGATTTGTCCTGGGAGTTCAACTGGCAGTCCGATGACCAGTTTAGGAATCCGCTCGAGGGTGGGACTTACTGCGCCAGGGTTTCGACGCAACTGACGAACCAGTTGCTTACATCGCCGCCAATCAATGTGCGCTAGCCCTTAGAGCGCTGCCTGGCGGGCCTTGGCGTCGGCAACCATGGGGCTATCGTCAATTCGATAGGTCAGGAACTCGGTATAGCTCTGCGTGGCAGCGTGAAACATACCGACTTCCTGTTGAGCCCGTCCGCGCCAGTAGGGAAGCGAGCCAAGGTAGCGCCAGCTCGGCAGGTCATCGAGGAAGACGGCCGATGCCTCGCCCCGCCGTGCTGCGCATGCGGTGAATTCGTCCAGCGCCTCGGCGAATGACCCGGCTCGGAAATAGGCCCTGCCGAGCTGCATCCTGACGAGCCAGAAATCCGCGAGCTGCGAAGCGCTGGACAGCTTGTCCAGTGCGTCGGCGTGGCGGCCCTCCATCGAGTCGATAACGCCCAGCAGCATATTGCCGTAGGCCCTGTTCTGCGGCTGAAGTTTTTCTCTCAACGAATCTGCGATAGCCCGCACATCGTCCAACTGGCCGAGTTCGACATAGAGCAGCGCGGCGGCAACCTGCTGCGATGTGCCGCTGCGAATCGCCAGCGCGTCAGCAATCGCCTGTCGCGCCGCGTCAGCGTTACCGGATTCGACCTGAGCCTCTGCCAGTGCAAGGTACTTGCTCGCAGCTCCACGCTGGTTGCCGCTTGCGATATCGGCCTCAATGCCTTCTGCCAACCGCGCTACCGCCCGGTCAAACTCACCTTGTAGTATCGAGATGTCAGCGATTCCAAGGCTGGCTATTGATTCGCCACGGCCGCCGGTTGCGGCCATACCTTCGTATGCCGCGACCGCCGCCCCGAAGTCGTTCCTCGAATTCGCAGAAATCGCGATCGGTATCCACCCGTACGCGCGCGACTCATCGATCGCCAGCGCGTCACGCCCCTGCTGCTCGGCCGCCGCGAAATCTCCGGCGTACATCGAATACAAGGCGGCGTTGAGCCGATAGAAGACGCTGTTGGGATAGATCTCGAGAACACGTCGGCCCTCTTCCATAGCGCGCTCGAAATCGAGTACCGAGAAGTACGACACGGCGAGGTTGTTGTGGCCCGCGCCATCAGCAGGGTAGTTCTCCACCAGCGCTTCGAAGCTCTCGATCGCCTTGCGGTAGTTTTGACTGACCACCATGAAGTACAGGCCCTGAGTGCGGAAGCGCTCACGTTCGGTCATCGACTCCATGAATGTCAGGGCCTTGGCCCATAGCTCCTCAGCCTCTTCGCTGCGCCCAAGGTGATGTGCCGCCACGGCCCAGCCGGAGTAGGCCCTGCCGAACTCAGGATCGCTGTCCACAGCCGATTTGTACAATTCGATCGCCGCCTCGTAGTCACCGAGGTAGGCGATGTTCTGCGCCTGGGTATAAGCATGCGCTGCTTCGAGCGATGACGCAGTGAATGTCTCAAGGCTACGCAGCGATTCTTCTTCCAGCCTGGTATCGCCGAGATCCTCACGAATCTGGTTGCTGGCGTCCGCGACGGCCTTCAGGACCCCGCTACGATCCTTGGCTGTTTCCTCGACCTCGAATATTGTTTCCCCATCGGTCGGGTCGACGGCGCGCACATTGAAAACATAGCGCCCGCCTTCTTCACGAATACCGCCACCCAGAATAAGCTTGATGCCCTCACGCACGGCGATCAGCCGTGCGCCTTCATCGTTGAGCACGCCTTCCGGCTGTAGCTTCTTGATCTGGGACTGCGCCGACATGCGATTGAACGCAGTAACAAAGGACGCGCCTTCAATACCGATGCTGAGCGTCTGCTCCAACGTGCCATCGAATAAGGGTTCTCCCGTCGTATTGGCGAAGTCGGCAATCAGGACGGATATGGGGTCCGGTTGTTCGACGGGACCACCTGTCCTGCTGAAGTTCAGATAGACCGAGAACACGAGTGCAGTACTGAGCAGGCCGATGACCGCGAAGTCCATGCGGCGACCGCCAAAGGGGATAACGATGGTATCGGTGGCGTCGGCCTGAACCTCAATACCTTCGCTCGAGACATCGAAAATCCAGGCCAGTACGAGCATGATGGGGAAACCGACAATCGCTGCGATGATGACTGCTCGCATCGCCCAATCCGGCGCCTCGAAGGCGGGCAGGATGACGCTCGCACCCTCGATCAGGAGCCAACTCAGGCCGACATAAAGTCCGGCGGTCCGGAATACCTCCCGTCGTCGTAATTCCTTTAAGAACTTGTTCATTATCGCATCGAGCTTGCCGCTATTTACCGATCAACCGGTCCTGCTTCAGAGCACGAACGACCGCCGTTGCCTGATCGACATACTTGGAGTAATCGCGATCACCATCGAGCTCACTCTTGTCCTTGGTTTCCGACGCCACAGCCCACACAGATTCCTTGGACTCAACCGAGAAAAGATCCGCCCGTAGCGCAAGGTCAAAGTTGTACTGTACCGCAGGTGGTTCTTCGTACTCGGTCAGCTCCACGCTAAATACATTGTAATAGTACGTTGGCCGAATATTGTGCGTTGACTCGGGCCTTCTGTTCTGGGCTTTGGCTGTTGTTCGCAAGTTGGAGACCTGTGTTACAAGTACAGCATCTACCCCGAGCTTCTTGACGACCGGCAGTATCGTGTCACGGTTCACCGGCTCTCGCAGATCGACCTGTGACGTCAGCGCGACGGCTTGGGTACCAAGATCTTCCAGCGCCTTCACGGTTTCCTTCTCGTGGTAGCGGCGCGAGTCGAATGAGTCGAAGAGACTAACGACAAGAATGTTCTTGTAGGGCGTGTCGGCTGGCGCCGACTGAGCTTCTAGTCGCGTGATTTGTGGGACCGCCGCGCAGGCGGCCAGTGCGGTGGTGACAACCATGAATATTGAAAGTCGTCCTGCTGGTTTGTGAAATTTCACGGAATTCTTACCTTCATCGATTCTGAACTGTACTGAAGAGTACACCAAGCGCTGTGCTCTCGTTAGGCTCTCGAATGGATTTCATCGAGACGATCGGGCGGCCGATATCCGCGGGCTCGCTACTTCTTTTTCACGGTGTACAGGATGTCGAAGTTGCTGACCGTGCCGGTTCGCGACTCGAGGACGAGGCGATCGGTTAGCTGATAGCGAAGCAGCAGGGTGCCAAGCTTGTCGATCAAGCCATAGCCGTACTCAACAAGCAGTCGATCGCCAAACCGCTTGCCCGCAACCAGCCGTCCATCCTCGGCGCCGCCTTCCACGACAAGCGTTTCCAGCCCGAGCCCGGATCGGACCTGTGACACCATATTCGCAGCGCCGGAAATGCCGAGGGTGAAGGCTGCCGCGTTGAGCATATCTCCTTCGCCAGAGTTCGTTGCGCCGACCAGGGGTCGTCCAGTTAGCAAGTACGAGAGTGCCTCGCTATCGCGTAAGGGCGGTTCGCTGAAGACATTGGATCGAAGCTGTGCCGGTGTGCCGGTCAGTTCAATGCCGGCGAGGACATCACGGGTTCGCCGCACAGCCCGAATATCGAGCTGCGGATTATCCAGTGGTCCGTTGAAAATCAGCCGGCCGCGCTCGATTTCCAGTTCCTGCCCATAGGCCTTGTAGATACCGTCACGCAGGGACAACGTGCCCTGTCCGGTCAGCGGCGCATGCGTGCCGCCCCGCAGTCGCACCGCTCCCTCGATGCCCGTTGACAGCCCGAAGCCGGAGAACAGGACATCCTCGCCAAGGCCGACGGCGATGTCGATGTGAATCTGCCTGCGAGTCACTGGCTGAGCATTCTCCTCACGATGTACGAGTGCGTCTGCCGATGGTGATACCGCAGTCTCGGGAATCTCCTTGATGACCACATTCGTCGCCGGAATGAACAGGTTGCCCGTTACGGTTGTTTTGTGATCATCGAAAACCATGGCGATCGATGGCGAAGCGGCTATTTGCCAGTCGGGCAGGCGCGATAGCTCGAAATCCTGACCGGTAATCAGAAGTTCGGAGCGAATGCCCGCATCAGCACTTACCCATGTATCGCCCTGAATGTTGATCTGCCCGTCACCGGAGCGGGCGCTGCCTGTGATTCGTAAATGCCCCACATCAGTCTGTGACACGCTCGCATTGAGTTCTGAAATCTCGATGCCAGCTCTGCGCACGCCGAACGCGCCGTCGGTAATGGACACGGCGCCGACAAACTCCGGCTGAGCGAGACTGCCGGAAACGTCCAGCTGTCCACTGACCAGGCCGCGCGGGTTCGCGATATCCGGGATCAACACCGCGAACAAAGACACGTCCTTAAACACGAGTTCGCTGCGTCCGCTGATGGCGGAGCTCCAGTCGAAAACGTCGTCGGCGGTCAGATCGATCCGGGAATGCCCGGCACCGTCGGCCAGGCTGAGTCGCAGCGACGACTCGAGTCGGTTATCTGTAACGGTTACCTGGGCGGTTGCTTCTGCAAGCACGGCTGAAAGTTCTTCTTCATCGACAAGTGCTTCCATGCTCGCATCGCGCAGCTCGATTGAACCGGTGCCGGTCAGCAGGCCATCAGTCATTGAGCCGCTTGCCTGCAAATTGCCGAAGCCATTGATCGACACCTCAGGTGGCAACGTGAGTGGCAATGCCGCCAGCGGGAGTTCAATGAGTTCCACGTCAAACGTTGTCGCGCCTTCGAGGTCGGCTGTCGCCGCAGCGCAGGCTTTGCTGGTATCGGTGGACCTGATCAGACAGGCGCGGGAGAAAGTGAGTTCGCTGCTGGATACGGATAGGTCGACCGCATCATGCATTGACCACTGGCCAGCCAGTTTGTCATGGATGGACAGTGCGTCGACACTGCCGACCCAGCGGTCATTCGCATAGGCACCGTGCGCATCGAGCGTGACGTGGTTGCCTGCGCCGCGCAGCTCGGTTTGGACTGAGTGTTGTTCGAGTGACCCCGTGGCGACGATCGACAGGGTGTCGATCACGAAGTCGGTCCAGGCAACGGCAGAGCCGTTCGCGTCGACATGAAATTCTGGCTTCTCTTTCGAACCCCTCACCTGCAAGCTGGCGGAGAGACTGCCGGCAGCATCGGGACTCAGGTCCTGTAGCGCCGGAAGTTCCAGGTCCGCGTCCAGTGATATCGTTTTGCCCACTGTGCCGCGAATGCGTACCCGGTTCCCGCCAAGCTGGACCCGGCTGTCCGCGACAATCAGTTGGTCCGGCGTGTGGGTGAACGCCCCATCACCTTCCAGGAGATGACCATTGATGAGCCCACCCAGCTCTCTGATGTTGACCGCCAACGTATGGGTGTCCTCGCCGAGCGTACCGCTGGCTTTGCCGCTCGCGTTTATCCGGCCCTGCAACAGGTCTGACGCGAGTGACGGATCGAGATTCGATAGCGCGTACTCGATATCAAAAGTCGGTGTGGGAACCCAGCCTGCGCTGCCCGACGCCGTCAGCCGACCAAGATCATTAGTCGCGACAAGGCTCGAGAAGTCCATCCGCTCAAGGTCCGTGCTGCCATCGAGTACGATGCGGGTCTCGGGGAAGTCGTCGAGGCTGCCGAGGGCATCGAGTGCAATATCGAGTTTTGCGAGGTTGCCCCGCACTCGAAGCGATCCGTTGCGCGTTTGCAGAAGCGATTCGTCAATGTCCCACTGAAAAGCATCCCATGTGTTTTCGAGGTCCAGCTCAAGTTGATTAGCGACGTAGGAAAAACTGCCTGACGTGACAAGCTGTTGCGGCGCCTCCAGTGCATGCCGGAGGTCATAACGCCGCAGGTCGCCGCGGAGCGACAAGCTCCCGCCCAGTTGTAGTGACGGTGATTCCGTCCACTGCCACTCGAGGTCGAAACTGCTGCGGTAGAGATTGGCCAGTTCGATGCCGCCATCGAGCTCTGCATTAAGCCAGTTGCTGCGAAGCTCAAGCCGAGAGACATCGAGATTCGACTCAGACAGTTCGCCCCTGAACCGGAGTGTGTCGATGCGTCGCGCCACTTGGTCGTGTTCGAACGCGATGTTTCTTAAAAACGATGAATCGACGGATATCCGCAGGGGGCTTGCAAAGGAGGGCAGTTCATCTGACGGCTCTGCATCCGGCGCGGGACGCAATACGATCGCGATGGCGTCGATATCCAGCGACCGTACGGCAAGGTGTCGCGACAGCAGGCGGGCTACTTCGATTTCGACACAGGCGTCGCGAATGGCCACGTCGATTGACTCACTGGTCCAGTTGACGGTTTCCAGGCACACGTCGCCGAAAAACGAACCGCTGGCTGATCGGAGCTCGAGCCCGGTCGGCAGGTACGGTTCAGCCCGGGCAAGAACGAAACGCGTTCCGCTCTCCGTGCCCAGTAACCACAGCAGGCCGGCCAGCAATGCCAGAATAATGCCGAGCGCCATGCGTCTGAGTTTGGCTGTCATGGTCAAAGGTCGGCACCGAGTCGTAAATGCACGCGCAGGTTCTGGTCACTCTGGGAAACGGGGTAGCCCAGGTATAGACGAATCGGCCCGAGTGGCGAGCGCCACTTTATGCCGATACCGGCACCGACTTCAGCCGTAAAGTCGGTGTTGTCAAAAGCATTGCCGGCGTCAACGAATACCGCTCCGTAAAAGTTTCCCTTCAAATGGCGTTCGTACTCAATGCTTGCCACCAGCAGATTATCGCCGCCAACCACATTGCCATCTGCATCGGTCGGGCCGAGACTCTCATAGTCGAAGCCACGAATTGATTCGTCACCACCGGCGAAGAATCTGACGGATGGTGGCAGTTCGGAAAAGTCATCGGATTTCGTGAAGCCTGCGTTGAGACGGGCCAGCAGGCGAGTGCGGTCGCCAAAGGAGCGAATCCAGCGCATCCAGGCAGTTACCTGAATATACGACATGGTGGAGCCGATCGACTTGTCGGTTCCGCTAAACTCCGCGCCCAGGCGGCGTCCGCTGCGAGGGAAGATATCTCTGTCCGAGTGCTTCTGATCAAAGGTTATAGCGGGCACGAAGGAACGGCTGGTCTCGATTTCTTCCCCGACCACGAACGACTCACGACTGGCGTCGGCCGACAAGGTTCGCAGCCACGTATCGGTCATGGCCTTGGTCCAGCGTACGCCCAGCCGCTGTATTTCGGTATCAAAGGTGTCAGTTTCCTCGTTCGAGTAGGCACCAGTCACGCTGAACCACTCGCGGCGAGGATCGCTGAGCGGAATTCGATATTCGGTGGTTAAGCCTTGTAAGACCTGTGAGAAACCCAGGTCCGCGATCAGGCGATGTCCGCGCTGGTTGATGCGGTTGTTTCGGACCCCGGCACGAAATCTCAGACCCAGATCGGTCGACGCGCCGACACCCACGTTGTATTCGATGTGAGTGCCCGGCTGCAGCAGTATCTGTATTGGCACGTGTTCATCTGCAGCGTTGGCGACGTCCGGGAGAATTTCGATCTGTCCAAAATACGCACTATCGGACAGATCCCGGTAGGCGCGGGCCAGATCGTCAGCGTCATAATAGGCGCCGACCTCCAGGTCGAGATAGGCAAGGACGATCGCAGGGTTCATGAACGCCTGTTCTTGACGTATCTCGCCCAGGCGGTAGCGAGGGCCACTCGTGAAATGCAGCGTAACGTCGGCAACGCCCTGATCAGGCCAGACATCCATACGACTTACAGAGAATTGAGCCTCGAGGTAGCCGCGGTTTGCCGCGCGGATTTGCAGTGTCATTTTTAGCGCTTCGTAATTGGCATGCCGTAGCGCGTTGCCCGAGGTCAGGGAGTCTGGCGTGAGCAATTCCTGAAATGCAGGATCAGATGAGGCAGGCCCATCAATCCGGATATCGACTTCGCGCAGAAGAACCGGTTCGCCAGGGTTAACCGCAACTTCGGCTGCCCAGCACGCTGCGTCCAGTACAAGCTTTGATGTTATTTCTGGCCGGTAGTAGCCGAAGGCTTCGAGCGCCTTGCGAACCTGGGATTCAAGCGTTCGGAATCTCCGGCGGACGAGCCAGGCTTCTGCGTCACAGGGCTCTGTAGCGATCGTCGCAAAAGCGCGAACATTACGCTCCAGGTCCTCGTTGAGGCCTGAGATAGTCAGGTCGGCCACAACCATTGATGGCAGTAGCAGGGCTATCAGTAGCAGGTATGTAGGCTTGGTGATTGACACGATGGCCGTCTAAAGCCACTTTTTCGACCGAAAGAACACCGCCAACCCAAGTCCCGCCAGCACCATGATGACAATTGATCCTGCAAAGCCCCATGGACTCTCGACACCTGGCAGGCCACCAACGTTCATTCCCAGTAGTCCGGTCACAAATGTAAGCGGTAAAAAGATTGCAGCTACTACTGATAGAACATACATGCGGGAGTTTTGTTCCTGCGCAAGCTGTCCGAGAAATTCCTCCCGCAGCACCATCGTGCGTTCACGCGCGAGATCCAGGTCTTCGAGGTAGCGTGTGATTCGGTCTGCTTCGTCCCTGAGATCCCGGATATCGACTTCCATTAACCAGTCGCCGGGCTGTCGGTAGAGTCGGTCCAGGGCGTCTCGCTGTGGGGCCAGAAAGCGCCGAACCGATGCGATCTGGTGCCGCAACGTGGACACCATCTGTCGAAACTGTGTCTGGTCCTGGGTGGCCATCATGACCTCCGCTTCCCCAACACGCTCTTCGATGTCATCGATAAATTCGCCGACGCGATCAGCCAGCCTGGTGACAAGGCTGCTGAGAAAGCCGCTAGATGATTTTGGTCCGATACCCTCTTTGAGCGTCTCCTGTATGTCGATTATCGACAACAGGCGCCTGCGCCGAGTACTGATTATTCGGTTTTTCTCGATCCAGACTCGGATGGACACCATGTCTTCGGGATCGGCGCCGGGGTTACTGTTAACACCACGAAGTACCACCAGCAGGCCGCGGTCTGTTGAGAGCGATCGGGGCCTGGTTTCATCAGCCAGCAACACGTCGACGATCACGGATTCCAGGCCGCTCTCGTTGTTTAGCCAGGCTTGAGATGCCTCGTCATTGACGTCGAGGTGCACCCATAAGGTGCCCTGCCCACTGGTTTGTGCGGGAATAGACTGGGAATCAACGGGATCCGCGCCACCGCGTCCGTTGAGCGTACAGCAATGCAGGAAGTTGGGTCCCGCAGAAACTACGTTAGTCATCACATGGGTCCTTAATTATTCGGCGGTGGCGGGTCAGAAGGCAAGACGCGTATCTCCAGCGCATTTTTAGTGTCCAGATGAACGTCACGCTGCGGAAAGGCCACGACGATATCATTCGCCTCGAACAGCTCACAAATCCTGAATCGGATGTCGCTGCGGACCTCGCGCAGCAGCTTTTCGCCGGTCACGTCGCACCAGAAGTGCGTGTCGAAAACCAGCGAATTGTCGCCGAAATCCTCAAACACCACAGAAGGACTGGGTGATGTCCTTACCTGTGTTTGCTGGGTAACTGCTTCCATTATGAGTTCGGAAACGCGACGCACAGGCGAGCCGTACTCGACGCCGACTCGTACCGTTGTACGAATAAGCTGGTCGACCAGTGTCCAGTTAACGACCGTACGCTCCAGCAACTGACTATTGGGTACCAGCAGGTGCACGCCATCAGTGCGACGAATCCGGGTTGAGCGATTACCGACACTCTCAACAGTTCCCTGCCAGGCGTCGATCTCTATGAAATCGTCAATCCGGATGGGTCGCTCAGCCATGAGGATCCAACCACTGATGAAGTTGTTGATGATGTTCTGCGCGCCGAAGCCAATGCCGATAGCCAGCGCACCCGTTGCAAAGGCAAAAGCAGTGAGGGGAATACCCAGAAGCCCCAGTGCGGTGATGAAAACCAGGAGCAGTATTGTGAAAAATGTGACGCGCTTGAAAATGTGTACAACGTCCGGACGCAAAGCCGTTTTCGCGAGCCGCTGCCCAAGAATGAACCCAACCAATCGGCTGCCGTAATAGCCGATCACCAACAGGGTTATCACGGAGAGAACCTGGCCCACAGTAATCGATTGGCCACTCGGGGCCGTGGTCAGGATGAAGTTCCAGAATGTTTTCAGATCAGCAAACATCAGCCCTGGCCGCGCGTTCTTGTTTTGCCCTGCTTGGCATTCTTTTCGATGAACTCGATAATCAGAGCAGCAACGTCTTTCTTTGTCGCGGTCTCAATGCCTTCAAGGCCAGGACTGGAGTTTACCTCCATCACGACGGGGCCATGATTTGATCGCAACAGGTCGACGCCGGCTACATTCAGCCCCATGACTTTTGCTGACCGTACCGCTGTCGATCGTTCTTCCGGCGTTATCTTGATCAGAGACGCTGCGCCACCACGATGGAGGTTTGAGCGGAACTCTCCTTCCTTTCCCTGACGCTTCATCGCGGCTACCACTTTGTCACCAATGACGAGGCAGCGGATGTCTGCGCCGCCGGCCTCGGCGATGAATTCCTGCACCATGAAGTTGGCCTTGAGTCCGCGGAAGGCCTCGACAACGCTCTCGGCAGCCTTCCTTGTTTCCGCGAGGACAACCCCAACACCCTGGGTGCCTTCAAGAAGTTTGATCACGACCGGGGCGCCGCCGGCGATCTTGATCAGGTCCTGGGTGTCATTCGGCGAGTTTGCGAACCCTGTCACTGGCAGGCCGATGCCCTTGCGTGCGAGTAGCTGCGATGCGCGCAGCTTGTCGCGTGAGCGTGTAATGGCAACGGACTCATTGACCGAATAGACGCCCATCATTTCAAACTGGCGTACGACAGCAGCACCGTAAAAAGAAACCGACGCGCCAATGCGCGGGATGATGGCATCGACGCCGGTAATTGACTCGCCCTTGAGGTGAATGCTGGGCTTGTGGCTCGTAATATTCATGTAGCACTGCTTGTGATTGACCACCAGCATGTCATGACCACGTTCTTTGCCTGACTCAATGAGGCGCCTCGTGGAATAGAGGGACTTATTGGTTGAGAGTACGGCGATTTTCATAGGTTCATCCTGTGAGAAAGGTGTTGGAACATCCGTGATTGCGACCGATCGCTGGTTTCCTAGACCGTCGGAGCGGGAGCGAGGCTTTCGACCGCACTGCTCGCCTTCGGCATGTTCCTGAATGTCCCGAGGTTAAAAAGTGCATCACCTTCGTGTGCCAGGGGAAGATTACTGCGTCCGATTATGATCCCATCAGATGGTGCAATCACCTTGGTCTCGTCATCACCAAGAGGGTCGCTGATCATAGCCAGGACCTGGCCCTTGGAGATCGTGCTGCCGAGCTTTGCTTTGTCGGTAACAATGCCGCTTGTACTGGCACGAATCCATCGCGTTGACCGAGCTATGACTGGTTTGATGGGTGAAGAGCTCTTTACAGCAGGCAGCATATGCATATAGCGCATGACGCTCAGAATGCCGCGCAGCCCCGTGCGAATGCAGGGTTCATCAAAGCGGAGTGCTTCGCCAGCCTCGTAGATCAGTATTGGCATGCCACGTTTGGCGGCACAGGCACGTAAGGAGCCGTCACGAGTGTTCGCGTTGATGACGACCGGCGCGCCAAAAGCGTTGGCAAGTTCGAGTGTTCCGGTGTCGTCCAGGTTGGCGCGTATCTGCGGCAGATTCGAACGGTGCAGGGCGCCCGTGTGCAGGTCGAGTCCGACGTCTGCCTTGGCCACAATTTCACGCAGGAACAAGTTGGCAAGCCTTGCCGCAATCGACCCTTTGGCGCTTCCCGGAAAGGACCGGTTCAGGTCGCGCCGGTCAGGCAAATAGCGCGACTGGTCCAGGAAGCCATGAACATTGACGACCGGTATTGCAATCAGGGTTCCGCGAATTGATCGGAGCGTTTTTCGCTTCAATAGCCGCCGGATTATTTCAACGCCGTTAAGTTCGTCACCATGGATTGCGGCTGAAACGAAGAGCACAGGACCGGGCTGGCGGCCGCGTATGATCTTGATGGGCATATTGAGAGACGTAGACGTGTAAAGATCGGCAACCGGCAGGTCAACAGTTACTCGTTCGCCGGGGCGAATTGTCGTATTACCGACCACCATAATGTCATCAGTTTTTTTCATTGCTCGCCCTCGGCAATTCGTTTCTTCTTGCCCACCCGATACGATCGAGCCGGGTCGACCTGCGCAATTTTCTTGATTGCGGTGCGACCCAGGAGCATTCGAAACAGCATGTCGTCACGAGCGGTCAGCGTGACTTCGATAGGCCACGTATATTTTCCGATAGCGAGGTTTGTCCGGATCACAAACCGTTCTTCTTTATGCCCGCCGGAGTCGGTGACTGTCCGCTTGTCGAGGACATCAGCGAGGCAGGTGACGACCGTATCGTTGTCTTTTTGCACCGGATGCATCAGAAACTCGACACGCTCCTGATCGCCGTCCTGGAACGAGCGAATCTTGAAGGCGTGGAGCGCGGACGTGCGCGCCCCTGTATCGACCTTCGCCTTAATCTGGCGAATGCCGAGATCCGGGAGGGCGACCCACTCGCGCCAACCAAGCATCAGGTTTTCTTTTGGCAATTTCATATCTATTTCTTTACCTGAAAAGGGGGTGGTGACACCGTGCGTTGGCGACAACCGCAAAAGAGCTGCTCACTGTCTTGTTGGCATCGAATCCCGGTTCTGATGTTCCAACGACTAGTGTCGGATTGCCAGCTATGTTCCGCAGCGATACTGGTTTTTCCTATCATCATAACTTCGCCTTGATCGTCAGCACGGCAAGATGATAAAGCCCGTCTTCCCTGCTGTCTCTAAAGATGTAATGCTGCATATAACCGACCTCCAGCGTCGCCACCCCAGTCGGCCGCACCTACTTGGTCGCGAATCGCAGCACGACACCGAGGTCATCGCCTATGTCGATCGAGCGTAACCCGCCCATGCTTTGACGCCCTCGCGAATTTCATAGCCAACGCCAGGTCGAACCAGCCATTGGTTCGCGCCGCTACCAGGATCAAAGTATTGTGCCTGAGCATCTGCTGAACTCATCAGGACTGCACGGATACCTGCATTACCTCTCATCATATTGTCCTTGATACTTGAATGATCGATTCAGACATCTCGATCACGGCCCTGGTGCGATTCGTCCGCGAACCGCGCGACGAGGTTCCTGATCGAATGGGCCAGGTTCTCCCAGGCGCTTTCCAGCAGGATACGTAGCTCCTCCCAGTCGTCTTCACCGGAATTTTGCAGGTCTCCAAGCCGGGTCTCCACGTCCTTGAAATTAGCCTCCATTGCATTGACGGTTAGATCCAGCGGCTTGCTGGACTTCAGGCCTCCCACCGTGATCGCCTGCCTGACCGCTGTTGTTGCGCCGTCGAGTTTTGATCTGGATACGATCAACCTCTTCCGGGCGTCCTTCGAATACGCGGCTTTCGCATCTGCTTTCCTCGAATGAAGCCGGTCCGTGGGATGCTGCAGAGTCATTCAGGCCTCATGTTCAAGGTACGACGCCAGCTACATGCATGGCAGCAGCCGTAGCGCCAAGGTTGATAAAGACCAAGGTAGGGGTTCCAGTTTGATAAATAAAACTAAAAATACTTGTCTAATGGATAAATGCCTTTTATAACTAACTATGGACCTCGAACTCCTCCGCACGTTTCTGGAACTCAATCGCACACGCCACTTCGGCCGTGCCGCGGAGGCGCTTTTCGTCACGCAGGCGGCTGTCAGCTGTCGGTTGAAGTCGCTGGAGGAGCAGCTGGGGGTAAAGCTGTTCGAACGCAGCAGGCGTGAGATGCGCCTGACCCCGGAGGGCAGCAGGCTCATACGGCATTCCGAAAAACTCGTTGCCACCTGGCGTGCGGCCAGGCAGGACGTATCACTCGCTGAGGCCAGCGAGCAACTGGTTATCGGCGGTAGCCTGCGGCTGTGGGACGTATTACTACAACGCTGGCTACATGATCTGCGTCGCACCTACCCGACGCTGGCGATCATCTCGGAGTCGCAGAGCCCGGACTTGCTGACCAGGAAGCTGATTGATGGGACGCTCGATGTCGCAATTATGCTCGAACCGGCGCAGCTGGAAATCATGCACGTTCGAGAGATTGCGACGGTCGAGTTTATTCTCGTTTCCAGCGATGCCGGACTCGAAGTGGAACAAGCACTCGTCGAGAACTACGTGTTTGTCGACTGGGGGTTGTCATTCGGTCTCGATCACAGACGCACATTTCCTGATGCACCAGAGGCGATGACGCGGGTGTCCCATGCGAAGATGGCGCTGGAATACATTAACCTCATAGGCGGCAGCGCGTACCTGCCACGTCGTATGGTCGACAAAGACATCGAGCTGGGTTTGCTCTACGAGGTCGCGGATGCCCCTGTCTTTACTCGACAAGCTTATGCCACGTATCCCGTCAGGTCGTCCCGCCTTGAGTTGATCGAGAAGAGCCTCGAGCTTTTGCGCTCGGACTAGCTGCATTGCCAAGGGCCGTGAGCGTTATCGCCACCAATTGGAGTACACTAAGGTTTGCGTTCCCGTTAGCTTCTCAAAAACACCACCTCGGGACGATCGGCTGACCAATGAACCTCAAACACTGTTTCAATACCCAGCAGTTTCGCCGGCTCGCAAAGAAGCGACTGCCCGGTCCCATATTTCACTACATCGACGGTGCCGCCGATGACGAGGTGACTCTGCGGCGCAACACCAGTGCGTTTGATGACTGCGACCTCGTGCCGAACGTGCTGGCCGGCGTCGAGAATATCGACATGTCGACGACTGTGATGGGCAAGAAGATCGATCTACCCTTGTTTCTCTCGCCGACTGCGTTGCAGCGCCTGTTCCATTACGAGGGTGAGTACGCGGTGGCTGGTGCCGCGGAGCAGTTCGGAACCTGGTTTGGCATCTCCTCGCTGGCGACAGTGGGAATCGAAGACATCGGTGCCCGAATCAGTTCGCCGAAAATGTTCCAGCTCTACTATCACAAGGACAAGGGGCTCACGAACAGCATGATCGAGCGCTGCAAGGAGGCCGACTTCGATGCCATCGCCCTGACGGTCGACACGATCGTCGGCGGGAATCGGGAAAGAGACCTGGTAACCGGGTTTACGTCACCGCCGCGCCTGACGGCGCGCAGCGTATTCAGTTTCGCGGCCCATCCGCGCTGGACCATGAACTACCTGTTCAGGGACAAGTTCGAGCTATCGAACCTGAAGGACTACGTTGACGAGGGCACGAACGTCAGCATGTCCGTGTCCGATTATTTTTCGACGATGCTCGACCAGTCGATGGACTGGACTGCGGCGGAGCAAGTACGCAAGAACTGGGGCAAGGAGTTTTGCCTCAAGGGCATCATGTCGGTAGCAGACGCGCGACGCGCTGTAGATATCGGCGCGACGGCGATCATGGTGTCGAATCACGGCGGGCGCCAGCTGGATGGCTCGCGAACCCCGTTTGATCAGCTCGCGGAAATCGTGGACGCAGTGGGTGACAAGATCGACGTTATCTGCGACGGCGGAATACAACGTGGCACGCATGTTCTCAAAGCGCTCTCCGTGGGGGCCAAAGCCTGTTCCGGTGGTCGCCTGTATCTGTACGCGCTCGCGGCGGCTGGTCAGGCCGGTGTGGAAAAAACCCTGTCGAACTTCAGAGCTGAGATCGAACGCGGTATGAAGCTAATGGGGGCCCGGTCGGTTGCGGACCTCGGTCGCGACAATCTCCGGTATCGAGTTCCGCCAACCGGCGCTGCATGAGACTGTCGCAACACCTCATCGAGACGTTCTCGGACTTCGTCAGGAAAAAGCTGCCTGTTGCTCTGGTAACGGTGCTCTCTACTAGTGGGTCGACCTATAGCAAAGCAGGCAGCCAGATGCTGGTTGGCGCGGACGGCAGTGTGCATGGACTGTTGTCCGGTGGTTGCCTGGAAAACGATCTGGCTGAACGTGCTGCAGCTGCGATTCGGTCCGGGCAGACCGACTGGGTCGAATTCGATCTACGCGATGACGACGATGTGTTCGGACTGGGTGTCGGTTGTGAAGGCGCGATGCGCCTGCAGATTCAGCCGCTGCAACCGGAATCGGGATACGAGCCTTTCGCGGGCTGGCTGGCCCAACTCGAGAGCGCTGCGAGCGTTGATGCCCGCTTCACAACAGGCCCCAAAGAGGGGACAGTCACCTTTCATGAGGAGGGGACAGTCACCTTTTCGCTCCGGCGACCGTACGCGGTGCTGCTGCTGGGGGCCGGCCAGGATGCCGATCCACTGGTGCAGTTCTGTCGTTCACTCGGTTGGCGGGTGACGGTTTCCGATCACCGGCCGGCGTACGTGGCTCGCATGGAAGGTAACCACGCTTGTGACAGCCGGTGCATTCCGGTCGCGGAGATCGGCGATCAGGTCGAATTCGATAAGTTTGACGCCGCAATTGTAATGAGTCATCACCTCACCAGTGACCGGCAGTACCTGCTGACCCTCGCCGGCTCATCGATAAAGTTCATCGGCTTGCTTGGGCCACCGCACCGCCGTGATCGATTGCTGGATGAGATGGGCGGTGCTCGCGACACGCTGCACGGGCGATTGCGTAGCCCGGTCGGTAAGCGCATCGGTGGCCGCGGACCTGCAGCGATTGCTCTCGAGGTTGCGGCTGAACTACAAGAGTATTTTTGCGAGCTTAGCGCTGACTGAGCAGCGCCTTAAGATCATCCGGCGTATCGATGTCGATTGCCGCTGGTGCGAATTCCACTGTTCGTACCGCATCCTGGTGTGCCTGCAGCACGTGTCTGGCACCAGCATCGCCCTCAAGTTCGCATAATTCAGCGAAATAGCTTTGTCCAAAAAGAACGGGTGGGCCATCGACACCCGAGTATCGAGTGGCGACGATGGCATCGGGATCGTTGCCCCATTTCTCAATAATTTGACCAATATGTGCGGCGGTAACGAGGGGCTGATCTGCGAGCATGATAATGACTGCAGAAGCCTCTTCCCGGAGGTGACTGACACTTTTGGCGATGCTGGAGCCTATTCCGTTCCGATACCGCCTGTTCAGGACGACATCGTCCGCCAGCCCGGATGCGGCGTTAATAATATTCTCTGACGCGTGACCTGTGACGAGGCACACACGACCGGGGCAGGCTTCCTGGCCGGCCGCGAGCGCATGCTGCAGCAACGGTCGACCGTCGTATTCTTCAAGGAGTTTTGTTTCGCCGTAGCGTTTTGACTGGCCTGCGGCTAGGACGATGATGTATGTTTTTTCGATCAATGCGTCCTCCTGAATCCAAAATTAACCAATTGTGCAAAACTACTGAAACCCGCATCGGGTTAGGGCATCATCACTGACCGAGGGAGCAAACGCCAATGATGCGACGCGTTAGTGATTTATTTGAGGAGCTTCGCAGTCGAAGCGTCTTCCGCGCGCTCGTTGCATACTCCGTTGCGTCCTGGATGCTCTTGCAGGTTGCGGATGTCACCTTCGATCGCCTGCCTCTTCCTGACAACGCGATGACGGTACTTATTGTGCTTGTCGCCGTCGGTTTTCCCGTCGCGGCCATCCTCGCCTGGGGCTATGAGTTTACGGTCCAGGGCATCGTACGGCATGAGAAGACCAGCGGCGGGGCACCGCGCATGCCGTTCATACTGTATGTCGGTATCGTCGCAGTCGTGGCGCTCGTCACCGGCAGTTTGTTGTATTTCCTGTCACAGAATTACTGGGAACCATCACGACGCTCGATAGCGGTGCTGCCATTTACCAATACCAGCGACGATGCCGACACCGATTATTTCAGCGATGGTCTGACTGAGGAAATTCAAAGTCTGATCGTACGGCTGAATGAGTTTCGTGTCGTCGCATTGAGCACCACGAGCCAGCTCAAGGGGACCGTCACTGACGTCGCGTCTATTGCGAACAGACTCGGTGCTGAAGTCGTTTTGACAGGCAGTGTTCGGCGTTACCAAAATAAGATTGCTGTAACAGCGCGGCTTATCGATGGTGGTGACGGTGGCGAGCTGTGGTCTGAAAACTACGATCGGCAGTTATCCGACATTTACACGATTCAGGAGGACATCGCCCGGCGCGTCGCGCGCGCGTTGCATGTTGTCCTGCCCGTTTCCTCGGAACGCCGCCTGAAAAACCTGGGAACACGCAACATCGACGCCTACGATTCCTATTTGCGGGCGCTGGACTATCTGCGTCAGCCACCGGACGAGACGACCCTGTTGCTCGCCGAGGAGTTTCTGCGTCAGGCGCTGGCCATTGATCCCGGATTTGCCAAGGCGCATGCAGCAATGTGCAAGAAGCACCTCGCTGGGTATCGCCTGTCGCACGACCCTGTTCGTTTCGGCGCGGCGGAGCAAGCGTGTCAGCGAGCACTGGAAATCGACGAGGATTCGGCAGAGATGCACTTCGCGCTCGGTGACTTGTACCAGGCGTCGGGTAAGAATGAGAATGCGATTCACGAATATGAGGAGGCTCTGAAGGACAACAGCAACATCGCCGACATTTACATAGGCATGGCTATGACCTACAGCGCCCAGCAGCGTGTGGAGGAAGCGGAAGCCAATCTGCGCCTCGCGATTGAGGCCGATGTCAGTTACTGGGCGAGTTTCAATGCGATGGGCAATTTCCTCTTTAACCAGAGCCGCTTTCTTGAGGCTGCCGAGTTCTACCAGATGTTCGTCAGCCGAGCTGACGATGATGCGCGTGCGCTGAACAATCTGGGTGCCGCCTATTACCTGGCCGGAGAATTCAGGCGTGCTGCAGAAGCATGGGATGAGTCGCTGGCCATCAAGCCGACGCGTGGTGCGTATGCCAACACTGGCTCTATGTACTTCTATCTTGGGGAGTTCGACAAGGCGGCCGATCGTTATGCCTACGCGGCGAACCTCGCGCCTAATGACTACCAGCTGTGGGGCAACCTTGGCGATGCCTATTCCTATTCCAGCGACATGCAGCGCGCCGCCCAGGCCGCATACTTGCGCGCGATTCGCCTTGGCGAGCAGAAACTGGCGATCAATGATGGTGACGTCGCAGCGATTTCAGACGTTGCCTACTACAATTCACGGGTAGGTAACTACAAGAAGGCCACAGCAATGAGTGACCAGGCGGCGAGCCTGGCGCCAAACGATATGTATGTACATTACAATGCCGCCTTGATACATATGCAGCTGGGTAATATTGACGAGGTACTGTCATCACTTGAGCGCGCCGTGGAGTTGCAGTATCAGCCGGAACTGCTATCGCTTGACCCCGCGTTCGATAAACTCCGAGACGAGGAGCGATTCAAACGTCTTGGAAGCAAGAAACCAGAATAACAAAGGAGATACCTATGAAGATCATGAAGGGAATTACAGTTATAGGACTGGCAGTCATCGCCATTACGCTAGGCAGTACAAACGTATTCAGTCAGGATGCGTGCGACCATGGCGGCAATCATACGATTCAGGTTAATGCCGGTGACGATGGCGTACCTGTATTAACGTATAAAGGTGGTTCTGCCGAGGACGTCTACGTCTGCATGGGCGACCAGGTGCAGTGGGTCTTAACAGGATCCGATCGAGACTTCCTCGTGGAGTTCTTTGCCGGAGCGCCGTTTGAAGGGGCCGCGACTCGAGGTTCGTCCTCCGGCGTTGTTGCCGTGACAATCGGCGGTGGTGCCGAGCGTGGCAAGGGCTACGACTACAATGTTGCATTTGCCGACGGTGGTGAGCTTGACCCGAGAATAATCGTTGAGTGAAGCCCACTGGGGACTCCATGAACCAGATACCCAAGCCGATTCATATTATTAATGTGCCGCTCGATCTTGGTGCATCCCGACGCGGAACCGACGCGGGCCCATCCGCGTTCCGCGTCGCCGGGCTTGGCAGGCAGATTCGGCAGATGGGTTACGAAATCTCCAATGAAACCGACGTCCCTGTGCCTGCGATGGAAACACGCAAGACCAGCGATACGAAGACGCGCTTCAAGGCAGAAATCCTTGAAGTCTGCGAGGAGCTCGCTGGCCATACGGTAGCGGCGCTGGAGGCGCACGAGTGGCCTCTGGTTATCGGCGGTGATCATTCCATTGCGATGGGTACCGTATCGGGGGTTTCGGCTTATCTGGCCAAATCGGATCAGAAGCTCGGCCTTATCTGGTTCGACGCACACGGTGACATGAACCTCCCTGACTCGACGCCGAGCGGCAATATTCACGGCATGCCGCTCTCCCATCTGCTGGGCTATGGGGACAAGGATCTTTCCAGCATTCACGGTGCCCATCCTGCTGTGTACCCGGAGAACGTTGCACTTGTTGGCATTCGGGATATCGACCAGAAAGAACGCGACTTCATTAATGCGTCGGGCGTAACGGCATTTACGATGCGCGACATAGACCAGTTGGGAATGAGTGAAGTAGCCAGGCAGGCGCTGGAGATCGTAAACGATGGTACAGCGGGCTTCCACGTCAGCTTCGATCTCGACGGCTGTGACCCTGATGTTATTCCGGGGACTGGAACCACGGTGCCAGGAGGCGTCAGTTTCCGCGAGGCGCACCTGCTGCTGGAAGAATGCGCGGCAGACGGTCGGATCCTGTCACTCGAGGTGGTTGAGCTGAACCCGTTCCTCGATCACGCCAACATTTCGGCGGAGCGGGCAGTCACCCTGATCCAGAGCGCCCTCGGGCGCAGTATTCTTTAAGCGCCGAACCTGACTACAGCGGCAGGTAGATGACCGTGTTTGAGATCAGGATCATCACGAAGATCAGGCAGGTCAGCATCGGCCCCAGGTAGATCCTCCCGGTCGCGCGAAAGAAAAGGCGATTGAAGTAGGGCAACACGAACATCATTGGCACCACGCCGAAGAGCAGGTTGACGTACAGCCAGCCGTCCGTCCAGTGGACAGTGCCTGTGATGGCGAAGACCGAGTACTGGATCACGACGATCAGTATCAGGCCCAGCGAATTCGCGACGCCGCCCAGCAGCATGCTGCGCCATTCCGGCTGTCCCGCGAAACGCATTGCGGCGTTGATGCGCAATGAATTCGACAGGAAGAACAGGAAGAAGAACGGCACGTACATCGCCAGCAGGAGCAGCAGCTCAGGCTGAAACGGTCGAACGCCCATGAACAGAAACCGGTAATCGACGTGCAGGAAGTAATAGATCGTAAACAAGGTCACAAAGAACGCCGCAAAAAGTAACAGGGCGAGGACCAGTGTCTTGCCCAGCTCACGCGCGGAAGCGGCGACGCCCCAGAGTGCCGGTGTGATGCCGTTCTTGCGGCCGAAGTACCGGTAGCTTAGCCAGAACATCAGGAAACCAACCGTGCCATTAAGTACCGCCCACAACATGACAGCATTGTTCATGCGTTGCGGGAAGAACCAGGTCAGCTGCCGGGTCGATGCCGCTACGAACAGCTTCTGTGACAGTTCCGCCATTGGAATATAGGTGAAGCAAGCGATAAGGGCGCCCAGCACAAACATCGTCCAGAAGATCGCTCGTCCGCGACCGGCGGGTTTCGGTAATGGATCGGGTACGGTGTGGATAAGCTCATTAAACCAATGAGTTTGCAGGAGCAGCTTGCCCGCAGGGATCAGTGAGACCAGCGCTGCAATCAGGGCGACAACGCCGAGCAATTCTTTCCATTGCCAGACCTGGTCGTAAGGGTCCAGGCCGGTCTCCATATCGAACACGTGCTCGAAGTACTCGATCTGGTTGGCGATCGCCTCGGCCATGTACGGCTGGAACGGATGCAGGATGCGTTCGTTGTGTACAACGCGCAGCGTTCGCGATCCCTTGTCGCCGTACAAGCGGCCGAGTTCCACCTCGTTCACCAAATCCCAGCGCGGCAGCCCCGAGTTAACGGCGCGCAGTGCTTCAGGTGCGATGCGCATGTCTCCATGACCCAGTTCATTGCGGTAGGCGCCTTCGTCGTGGAGCGCGTAGGCGACACCAACGTTTGAGCGAACATCCTCCAGGACCTCGTCCGTGAGTGTCAGCACATAGCCTGAGACATAAACCGAATCGAGTTTGCTGGGCCGTCCCGTTCGGAGTGCCTCGCGACCAAAATAGTTGGCGCCGCGAATCGCCGCATTACCGCCGGCGGAGTGGCCGGTTGCGCCGATTTTCGTACGATCAATGTAGTTGAGGTTCTCGCTGCTTGCGGCGTAGTCAACCAGGGCGAACAGGCCATAGCCTTCAGTTGTGGCCGCCATCCGGCTGAGGGATGCGCTCGAGGATCCCTGGGCATAGGGGTCAATCGATGCGGTAACAAAGCCGCGACGCGCGAGCTCGATAGCGACATTGGACAGCGCTTCCTTGGAGCGCTGAAAGCCTGGAATAACCACGATGAATGGTGCCGGGTTGTCAGCAGTAGCCGAGCGCGGCCTGAAAAGGTCGGCAACAACCCACTGCCCATTCTGTGCGGGGAGCTTAATCGACTGCAGCTGGATGGCACCACCATCGGTCTGAATTCGTGCAGCCAGCCAGCTGGATAGCACCAGCACGGTCAGGGCAACAAGCAGGATGCGACCTGTTCGATTCATTTGTCTCGCCAGGCTAGCGGCACGCAGCAGGCAAGTGTTTCGCTGCTATCGTCGGGCTGTAGCAGTCCCAATGAACCATGCCGGTTGAGCCGACGTCGGGTTCCAGAACAAGAGTTTTATCGAGGATCACGCTGTGTGCCTGGTTGCCGTAGGTCACAACGATCGTGCCGTTCTGCACGCTTACGCTTGTCACGTAGTGGCCACTAATTCGATTGTCCGGGTTCAGGCCTGCGGTTTCGTTATCACTCGGGAACCTGTCGTTATCCATGTAGTATTCCATGACAGCCGCTTTGGCTCCGCCAGAGAGATTCAGCCCTTCCGAGATCTGTGCGCGGATGGTGTAGTCGTTGTAAGCAGGAAGCGCTATAGCAGCGATTACGCCCAGGACGAATATCAGGATGATTGGCACCAGGATCAGCACGATATTGCTGGTGCCGCCGATTCTCGACAACTCGGCGGACTGCTGCTCAGCCGATGAGATGATCGACGCGACCTTGTCCGCTTTCTTTTGCGCGTGTCGATAGTAGAGCCAGTTGGCAAACATGGGCACGAGCAGGAATGTTATCAAGACATACGATACGTAGTAGAACAGGTTTGATGCTGCGTCGCCCGCGACTGCAGCAATGATTATACTAATAAGCGTCAAGATGATCGGCAGGCCGATCCAGTACATGAGCGCGTTGAGCCACATCTTCCGGTACAGCAACCAATACGCCGAAATAAAGAACGCCGGCCAGTGCCATGAGACGGCGCCATCACCGCTTTTGAAGTGCTCGAATTTCTTTGCGTAATAGTCAGCCTTCTTCGGCCCGACGTAGGCGGCAAGAAGATCGCCTTGCGGAGCAAACGCCGTGTCGCTTTCCGGCGCGCGATAAATGGACTCGGAATCGCTCTCGTTGCTCATGGCATACTCCAGTTCGACTAACGTCAAATGGTAGCAAAAATTTCTGACGCGAATCGTCTGGGTGCACGATGGACTTTTCTGACCTGTCCCGTACATTTTGAATGACTTTGTTACGCACGGACGCTACTCGCTCCTCGCACTTGCTGCCTACTTATTATTTTCGCTCACTTTACTTTCGATCTATGCAACTCCTGGCTAGTGGCCGTTGCTGGCCACCCAGATTTTTCAAGATAGAATGACTGCTCTCGTCACAAATCTGCCGATCGGCAATTTCTGGAATTATTGGTATGGGGTTGAAGTTTGAGTATCTGGCTGACCGCGTGGAAGCGATTCCAATTATCTCAAAATGGTATTACGACGAGTGGGGCCACCTACCACCCGAAAACGCGTCCGATGGTGAGCCTGAGCGACTAGAGGATTACTTGAACCACGATGTCATCCCATTCATCCTGGTGGCAACGAACGGTGACGAGATAATGGGCGCAGCCGCCTTGAAGTTTCACGAAATGGCTGAGATGTTTCCTGAGAAGGAACACTGGCTGGGTGGCGTTTATATAGCAGCCAACCAACGAGGTAGGGGATACGCTTCGCTACTCGTTGAGACGATCGCAAATTTGGCGCCGACGTATGGAGTGCGAACGCTTCATCTGCAAACTCAATCACTGGATGGAGGGTTGTACGCTCGGCTGGGTTGGAAGCCGTATGCGCAAGTGATTAGTCGCGGAGTAAATGTGCTCGTTATGGAGCGGCGATTTTGAGACAGGCAACCGCACCAGCACCTCACAAATTTATATGACTGGACCTGTGATTCTGTGCCATCCAGAAAAGTAAACGTATCGGCTACCCATAGCGCCGAGCCACTGCTGCGAATCTCGACTCTGACCGGCCATCGAACCCAGGGCTGCTTCAGCTACGGTCCCAACCAGCTGCAGCCCCTCGCCGATCCGCGCGCTTCTCCGCCCTTGTCTGCGGCTTAGCCAACGCGCTATTAGTAATCGGCACAGTCTCCGTTTTGTCGCTCCCAAGGAACAGGAGCTTGATTTCATCCTGTCTTGAGCCACACACTCTCTGCGCAAAATGGACGCACTGCCGACATTGACCCGAACGGGATCGGCGACGAATAGTAGAATAGAGCCGTCACAAAAGAGCACAATTTGATGAACGATTCCCACCAAACTGCCTCGACCTCTGAACAGCATGATCCGGTTGCGCCTTCAGAAGGTTCCACCAACATTGATAGTGGGACTTCATTTCACAAACATTCTGTCGCTCGTCGAGCGATTCTCGAGTCGGTTGTCATTATCTTGTCGATCCTGCTCGCCTTCGGTATCGATGCCTGGTGGGAGGAGCGACGAGAGGCCTCAAACATGCGGCAATCGCTGGAAGTCGTGAGACGTGATCTGGTCGAAGTGCTGGCACAGCTTGAAGAGTTCGAGACGTTTTCGGCCGACACAGCCAGGGCATCGCTAGAAGCAGCGCGTGCGTTGTCCGGATTGAAGCCGGTTGCTATCGCGGAGCGCCCGCAAGTGGAGGCCCACATTCTGCGTAGCACGGCCCGTCGGACCATGCGCCTTCCACGCGCCGGCTATACAGACTTGCTCAACACCGGCAACCTGGGCGAGATAGACAATCGCGCTCTCAGAGATACGCTGGTCCAATTCTACGAAGCCGCTGACCGGAGCCAGGAAATCGTCGAAAAGAACTCCGGTCTCTTCACAGACCAGGCGCTTAAGGACGCGGTCATTTCATCTGGGCTTTTGATGCCACTGCCAGGGGACAATGCGGCGACAGCGTTGCAGGCGCGCCGGAACGTGATCATGCGCGAACTCATGGGCCCTGACTTTCCGGTGCGCTCTACTAAGCTCTGGCAGCTGCCAATGGAATCGACCGAGCTGGATCGAGTCGTCGCCGCTCTGATCCAGAACGCAAGAGGAGCGACCACCGGGCAAGTCATCGCGCATGACACCCACACGAAAGCCGCCAAAGTCATTCGTCAAATCGATGAACATCTTGCTGAGTAATAGCGCTAATGGGGGCAGCGCAAAACTCTATAGAACGCCAGCCCGCTTAATGGCCAGGTAGCGGTTGGTAATCGCCGTGGGCAGGTCGTCGCTCAGACAGTCCTCGACATAAACGCCTTTGGCTTCCAGGAGCCGGTGTGACTCGCGCCGACTATCGAGGTAGCGATTCGTTGATGCGAAGAGCAAAGCATCGTCAAAGCTGTGTACGTCCCGTTCTATCGATTCATCCAGCGCACGTTCCCGCAGGCTTGCCAGAATAACGAGGTGGCGGCGTTGTAGCAGGTCCGTGGCGATCCGCAGTTCTTCGGAGTCCTCTTCACGCACATTGGTTAGAAAAACGATAAGCGAACGCCTGCGTTGTCTTACGGACAGGTCGGTGGCGGCGGCGATGTAGTCGATCTCGACGGGCTCTGGCTGAATGTCGTAAACATGATTGAGCAGTCCATTGATGGTTTCCGCGCCTTTCCTCGGTGCAAACCAGGTGCGTTCGCTGCCGGCGGTGAGGACGCCTGCCGCATCGCCTTGTCGGAGTGCGACGAAACTCAGCAGCAACATGGCATTAAGCGTGTGGTCGAAGTGACTCAGCGCACCATCCTTAGCCAGCATGCGCCGGCCCGTGTCGAGGATGAAAACGATTTGCTGGTCACGCTCATCCTGGTATTCACGGGAGATCAGGCGACTCATACGGGCCGTTGCCTTCCAGTCAATCGCACGCATGCTGTCGCCTTCCCGATACTCGCGCAGTTGGTGAAACTCGATGCCTTCACCGCGCCGCCGGCTCAGGCGTAAGCCGCTCATTTGCAGCCGGTTATCGACCTCGTATGCAAGCAGCTTCGAAATGGCCGAATAATTCGGATAGACGCGCACTTCCGAGGACACCTCGATAAAACGGCGACGCCACCAGAGACGCAGCGGGGATCCGATACGCAGGTCGCATCCGGGAAACACTACGGATCCGCGTTCCAGTGGCCGCACGCGGTACACCGCATCGACAAACCGCCCCGGCTCAATCTTCAGTGTGAGCGGCAGGTTGTCGGATTCGAACGATGAAGGATGATGGTCGAAGGCCTGCAATAACAATGCGCCACGCTGCCGTTCGTTGCGGATCGTGAGTTGAATGTCCGTCCATGTCATTAAAGACATCGACCCCGGAATCTTGCGCTCGAACCCCGGTGCCCTGATCCGCAGGCAAAGCACGGCATCCACGATCGCGGCCAGTGAGATGAGGCCGGCTGCGATAAGCCACGCGTTCGTAGCCACAGGAAAGAATGCGACCGCCAGGCCCGCGACCGTCAGTGCGACAGCGAGGACAATTATGGGCAGCCTGGGTATCACGTTCGAGGCGCGTCCACGCTCTCGAGTATGTCGCGGAGGATGTCGTCCGGCCGATAGGCCTCGATCTCCAGCTCCGGAGCCAACGCGATGCGGTGGCGCAGTGCGGGGACGGCGACCTTGCGGACATCGTCGGGTGTCACGAAGTCGCGACTCTGCAACACGGCGCAGGCACGCGACGCGCGTACGATCGAGATAGCCCCGCGCGGGCCGGCACCCATGCGGATGCCCGACGCCTGCCTGGTCTGGCGGGCGATGCGTACAGCGTAATCGAGCACCACATCGTCAATCCGTGTGCGCGCGACGAGTTGCTGTGCGGCGATAACGTCATCACAGCTCATCACGGTTTTCACGTCATCAACGTAAAGCGAGTCGCCGACACGCTCGGCCGTGACGGCAGACACAATCTTCTTCTCGGCTTCATGGTCTGGATAGTCGATCAGGACCTTAAAAAGGAAGCGGTCAAGCTGCGCCTCGGGAAGCGGGTAGGTGCCCTCATGTTCCACCGGGTTCTGCGTGGCCACCGTCATGAATGGTGGCTTCAGATGCGCCGACTGACCCTCGATGGTGACCTGGTTTTCCTGCATGACTTCGAGTAGTGCTGCCTGGGTTTTGGCCGGCGCGCGGTTGATTTCGTCGGCCAACAGGAGATTTGTGAAGACAGGGCCGCGCCGCACCCGGAATTTCTCGCTTTTCGGGTCATACACGGCGTGGCCGCTGACATCGCTTGGCATCAGGTCGGGCGTGAACTGGATACGGGAGAACTCGCCGCCGATGGCTTTCGACATTGACTTGACCAACAGCGTTTTACCGAGGCCTGGTACACCTTCGAGCAGTACGTGACCGGCCGTCAGTAACGCCAGGACGATATCGTCGACCACGCTGGCCTGTCCGATAAACGCCCGCTCAATTTCTGTGCGCAGTGCCTGCACCTGCTGGTACAGCTGCCCGGCGTCGGTTTGCTGGTCGGTCATAGGTTCTTCCTTATTCGTTGTAGAACTTTCATCAGGCGAGTGAAATCACGATGGCTGGTGTGGTCCTGGTTGAACAGGGCATCGAACACATACGAGTCATGCATGCCCGTCATCCTGGCGAGTTGTTGTGCCTGGGCCTGTGGGGCCAGGCGGCCGATGCCCGGATGTCGACGCTCTGCCTCATGCAGAATAGCGGCGGTCGAGCTAGTAACAAGATCTGCGGCGCTGTGATTGCGCCAGGCGAAATTGCCGGCCGCGCGCACGTGTTCGAGGATGGATCGTCGTGCCAGCGAATCCGGCCCAACAGCGGGCCCGAATCTCGTTGCCCTGGACCAGAGCCACAACAACAGGCTGGCGGCGAAGCCGAGGACGACAAACGGCCCGTTCTTCCAGATCAGTTCCCATAAAGAAGGAAAAGCCGTGTTGTAGATAAACCAGGTTTTTCCCTCCTTGACGTAACCAGCGACGATGTCCATAAGCAGCCGGGCGTGGTCATACTCGTCCAGGTTGTAGTTTGAGAAATACCAGGCGTTTGCAACGACGGTGACGTACCCGTCTCCCCATTCGCGTCGTGCGGCGATGATACCGTCGTCGGCCGACAGCGTGGCACTCGTTGTAATGCCGTCATGCGGCTGAATGCGCACCAGCGTCGAGTCGAGGTCGATGAGATAATCGGAGGTTTCGTCCTCGTCTGTTTTGGTCTCTTCCGTACCGTCATCATTGTCCGTGTCGCCAGCTGCACGCGGCTCCAGACTAAAGCCAAAATAGTCGAGAATAATGTCGGTTAATTCAGTGTCCCGCTGGGGTGGTAGCAGGACGAGGTGTCCGCCATTCAGAACCCAGGACGCGAGCATGTCGAACTCCGCACCAAACGAAATAGACTCTGACGCATGCACCATCAGCGTGTCGTATTGACCGGGCATCCATTCGGTAGGCACGAGTTCCGAGCGTGAATCAGCCTCAAGCCCGAGCTCTGTAATCAACATCTCCGCAGCCAGGAAGTCGTTGACTCGAGCCTCGCCGGAGTACCCGATGTACTCGGTCTTTATTACCTTCTCATGGTAAGTGAAAAACCATGCACCAAAGAGCACGCCGGCGAGCACCAACAACAGGATGATTGTGGACTGCCTCATTGCGTGGCTCCGAAGTGTTCACGCCACTCGTCGCACAGGGGCAGCACGGCATCATCATCCGGCTCCTGGTCGCCGTATGCACAGCCAATCCAGACGCTGACGACACGCCGGAAAAAATTTGCGCGTTCCGTATCTGTCTGTGCCGAGACTGCGCGCACGCAAGCGCCCTCGGTTGCGCTACGCGGCAAGCGAACACCATGTTCTCTCACTGCGGCAAACACGCTGCCCTGATAGAGCAGGCTCAGTGCTTCGCGTTTGTGGCCGGCGCGCCACGCGCCCAGAACGGCGTCCACGATGTCATCAGGAAGCTCGTCGGCGGTTAGTTCGCCACCCGCCAGGAAAATTCGTCGTTCGGCTGGTGGCCCGTAGCCGGGCAGTCCGAGATAGGGCAACCAGCGATCGCGCGTCAGAAACATCATGATCAGCAGGATGGCGACGATTATCCAGAGCGCGAACTCAAGGGCCGTCGAAACGAGCTTGAAGACCGCATTCAGCATGTTCCTGATCCAACCTGAGCTATTGGCGTCTTGCTTCTCTTTGGTTTCGTCAGAGCGGATGCGCTGCCAGTCTTCGATCCGTTGTGTGGTCTGCAACGCTTCACTGGACCTGACGGACTTGAGCGCGGGCTTGACCTCATCATCACTCCAGAAACCGACGAACCCGGGATCGGGATCAGCCGCTTCGGCGGCAATTTCAGTGTCGGGTTCCTGTGCGAGCGCCATTGCCGGTGACAGAAACTGAGGCAGGATGAACATGGCGAGCACGATGGCGGCGGCAACCCCCGCACGGCGCTGCACGATCCGCCGGAACGCTACCTCGACGTCCCAGGCCTCAAGTTGCGTGCGGCAGTTGATATACAGTCCGAAGCCCGCGCCGACATACCATGGCTGCAAAGCACTCTGCGCAATATAGAAGGACAGAAGACCGATCGCAGTGGCGCTGGTGCTCGAAGTCATCCAGAAGAGTTCCAGCCAGCTGTCACCCAGCGTGCTCCTGTAGATTTCCGGTATGAACGAGTAACCGATCAGTATGACGCCAAGATACAGCGCCATGACGAGGTGCGCGTAGACTGCCGTTATGCCCACGCCGTAGTTGAAGATCCTGAGGTTGAGTACCTTGCTGCGAGTGCGGCGTGCCGGGCCCTTGAGTCCCTCCAATTGCGTGACGGGCATGGCAACCGACCGAGCGAAGTGCAGTCGATACGGGCTGAGCAGATAAATGCGGTTCATCCAGCACAGCCTGGGCACGGCCTTCAAGGTGGCAGTGACGTCGGCATCTTCGCCAAACAGCCGACGCGAAATGATTCGGAGGATGGCGCCATCAGCGACGGGTTCGAACCACCAGTAAAGGAGCATGGCCAATGCGCCGTAGGGCGTTAAAAAATTCAGGAGCAGAGCCAGCGCAAGAAAAGGCAGTGTCACCGTGAACCAAACCGCGTATATGGCCTTCGCATCTCGGCGGATCATGCGCGCGCCCAAATCGGTAGCCTCCCACTCGCTGCGGGGTCGCATTTCGATGGTGACGTTCTCAAGGTTCATTGCGGCCCAACAGGAAGAAGTAGAGTCCGTGGACTACCCACAGGAATGCGCCGACCGTGTACTTGAAGCTTGCCGGCGGCCAGGCAGTCGATGACCAGAACGCCTCGACGAAGGCAGCTGCGACCAGCATTAGGGTGCCGCCATAGATCAGTGGTAGCCCGCTCGTCGCTCTGCTGCGAATTGACTGCCAACGAGTCATCCGGCCGGGCGCCAGGGCGCCGTAGCCAATCATCAGACCGACGCCGCCAAAGATAGTGATAGCGGTTAGCTCAAACGAACTGTGTCCAAAAACAAACGACCAGAACGTTTCGGTGAAGCCCGCTATTGAGAGGTGTGCGCTCACAGCACCAAAGTACAGCCCATTGAAAATCAGGAAGAAGAGGCTGCCCAGCCCGAACAACAGGCCTCCGGCAAACGTGCGGAAGCCGACACTGATGTTGTTATAAATGTAGTAGCCGAACATCTGGAAGTCGGAATCCGACCCTCTTTCGCGTCCCAGCACGTCGTTGGCCGGGTCATACATTTCTTCCATTGTGGAGACACTGCCGGGATCGAGTAGTGAGAAGATAATTTCGGGCTGGAACACTACCGCGAGCGCCATGATCAGTGCCGGCAGGTAGAACAGCAGTGTGGACGTCAGCATGAAGCGCCACTGTTGGCGAAATGCCGCGGGAAAGTCCCTGGCGAGAAAATGGCCGATCGACGTAAAAAAGGGTGTGCGCGTTCGATAGAGGTGCTGGTGGCCGTCGAGTGCGAGCTGATTCAGCCGTTGCTGCAATCCGATGCTGTAACGGCGTGTCCGGGCGAGCGCGAGGTGATGACAAATCTGGCGGTACATCGCAGGAAAATTCTTGCTGATGGTCTCAAGTGACTCGGTATTGGAGCGTTGCCGGAGACGCGGCTTGGAGAGCGCATCTATCCACTCTTCGAAAGTCGTCCACGTTGGCGCATGTCGAGATTCGAAAGCCTCCTGCCTCATGGCGCCTTCCGCTCTCCGATCAGCCAGTTCGCATGACCGATCAATCTTTGCCGGTCGACGCCTTCCAGTACCGGCTCGAGAATCGCCGCGAGTTCTTCGGCACGCTCCGTGTTCAGGAGACTGGCGCGCTCGCCGAAGCTGACAATTGCCTGCTGTTCGTCGAGAGATAGATGGGCTTTGAGCGTAACCGGTGATGCGTCACCGTGCTTACCCCTGGCGGTCTGCTTCGGCGCGTACACGACGATGGTGCCCGCGGCGAGATCACCGAGGCGCTGGAACTGCCGGCTCAACAGGACCGCGGCACAACCAAAGGCATAGCAGCCCGGTAGAACGTCGATGAAACGGATCAGGTTGCGGATCAGCGACCCGGACCATCCCACTGGCGTCCCATTGGTGTTCATGACACGCAGGCCGAGGGCGTGCTTCCCGGGCGTTGTGCCGTGATTAAAGACCTCGAACAGAACGTTGTAGAACCACAGAAGCACGAAAACCAGCAGGAGGTAGATCCCGGTTCCCAGGTCGCCAAGAATCTGCAGAATGATGGAAATTACCGCCAGCGACAGGAACTTGATCAGCGCGTCGAGCAGCCACGCAAGTGAGCGCGGGGCGAGACCGGCCACGGGCAGGCGAAGTTCGACACCCTCGGGAGTCCCGATGTTATAGGCGGTGTCGAG
>JAIBDF010000096.1 GCA_024679535.1 Chromatiales bacterium | reverse complement strand
TGTGGGCTATATCGCCATGCGGCAGGGTGACTTCGAGGTTGCAGAGCGATACTTCCACAAGGCGATCGGGCTTTCGCCCCGCTACTTTGAGGCTGCGCAACGCAATTTGATGGAACTGGAAGACCGGTCAGCCACTGCGGATTCGATTGTGCATGTGAACAAGGATACGGGTTGAGGCGCCATTCTCGATTGTTGCCACTACTGGTTACGCTGCTGTTGTCGGGCGGAGCGTGGGCCGTAGACTTCAAAGGCATCGAACTGGGGAAAACGTTGTACGTTTGGGATGAGCAATCTGTATTCGGCACACTGGACTGCAACCCCATGCAACTGGATCCAGATGCATATCAAGACTACATCGAGGAGCAGCAGCAACTCTTTCCGGGCGCTCGCAAGGTTTGCACCGGCTCCACATCTATCGCAGCTATCCCGGCCGGGGCGACGGTGGTGCTCGGAGCGTCGCGACGCGTACTCAGGCTGACGTTTCAGTTTGCAGGCGAGGACTATTCGCAGGTCCTCACCGCCATGATGGAAAAATGGGGCGAAGGCGTCGAGGAAGTGCGGGACGAGAATGATAAGAGCGTGTGGTGGGATTTCGATGACGGCATAAGCGTTTCCGTCCACCTCACGCCGGATGCTGACGCATCCAGTTCCACGGACGATATCTTATTGGTCGGACTGGCCGAGTACTCGCTGCCCGTTACCACACCTGCCGGAGACCTCTGAGCGATCCCGGTTACCGGGGCGTCCGTTTTGCCGACCGGATCCACCCACATGAAGTCGAAGCCCGGAAGCCATCGCGATGCACGCCACGGGTCGGCCGGTGAACCCCAGGCTGGCCGAGATTCTGAAAGTTGGCCAGGCGAGGCGGCCGAATCTTCTGACAACTCACGCCGCAACGAACACAGGTCCGCGGCCTACCCGCTCGTTCGACCCCGACACCCGGATGCTGCCACCATTTTCCACCACTAACGTCTCAAACACGCGATAGAATTTCCTATCCTTCGCTGGGGTTAACGTTCGCGAACGGCCTTTGAAATGGGTCATACTATAAGTGTTACTAGCACCGGCCAAATGAATGAATGACGGAAACCGGAAACCTCGAAAGAACGGCGAGTATCTAAGTACGCTTGCCAGGGGCCTTTCCGTGTTGCGTTCATTTACGAAAGAGCGGCCGGAAATGACACTCAGCGAGGTCGCCGCCGTTACAGAGTTGAGCCCGGCCGTGGCAAGGCGCTGCCTGCATACGCTTGTCGAATTGGGGTACGTGGGCAGAAAAGGCAAGCAGTTCCTGTTGACGCCAGAGGTCATGGGTTTTGCTTCGGCGTTCATCGAGTCGATGAATCTCGAAGAGGTTGTTCGGCCGTATTTGCAGGAAGTGCGCGACAAGACCGGCGATAGCACATCGCTGGCCGTTCTGTCGGAGCTGGACATCCTATACCTTGTGCACGTGTCGACAGCCCGCAAGATTCGCCTCGTCGCGGGGTTCGGTACGCGTTTTCCGGCGTATCCCACGTCGCTTGGCCGCGTATTGCTCGCCCATCAGTCAGAAGAGCGCATCGAGGCTTACCTTACGGAAGCGAAATATCAGAACTTCACCGATAAGACGGTGACGTCAAAGAGCGAGCTTCGTAAGCTTCTCAAGCAGTGCAAACGGGAGGGCTTCGCATCCGTTCAGGATCAGCTGGACTACGGTATTGTCTCCGTCGCTGTCCCTGTTTTCGACAGTCACGGCGAGATTCTCGCCGCGATCAACTGCTCGACGGCGACGACGCGCATTAATCAGGAGGAAATGGTTGAGACCCGCTTGCCCTTACTCCGGCAAGCCGCCAGGGATATTGAAGCGGAACTGCGACAATATCCGATATTGGTGCACTCAATCGAGAGCGCTACCAGCTAACCTGGTTGCATCGTTCTCGATGCGGCGGCAAAAATCGATCACGGCCTGATTGAACAACTCGGACTCTGTGAGGTTGCTGAGATGGCCACTGTTTTCAAAGATAACTTCCTGGCAATCCGGAATTTTCGCCATTAATGCCTCTGCGTGCATTCGACGGGTGTGAGTTTCTCTCGCGCCAGTGAGTAACAGCGTAGGCTTCGCAAAATTCGCTAGCGTTGCAAGTACGTCCATCGAATGAGTGTAACTCTCCGCGTCGTAGTCGATCAGATCCGATCCTGCGTAGTCGCGCAGTATGGTTCGCAGCAGTCTTTGCTCATTTTTGTGTTCATCGCCTAGCCACATCATGGGGTGTTGCAGCCAACGCGAAAGGACCTCCTGCAATTCCCCCCGCCTGGCAAGTTCTGCGTATTCAGTTACTGGCACGTGCTCGTCATCGTGACCGGCAACGTCGAAACCATCGACAACCGCACCTTGCAGAAGCAGAGAGCGTATTCGCCCAGGCCGCGCCGCCGCGTATCGTAACGCGATTCTCCCACCTTGCGACATGCCGAGAACGTGAGCCATTGGTGCACCGAGCGCGTCCATGATGCTGTCAATATCATCGAGCTCAAGCCGCAGATCGGGTTTCGCTTTGGACTTGCCAAAACCGCGTCGATCGTAGGTGATTACGGTGAAGTACTTGGATAACGCAGCGACCTGGGGTGCAAACATGCGGTGATCGAGCGGCCAGCCATGAATCAGCACGATCGGCTGCCCGCTGCCCGCAACTTCAACGTACAGTTCGCCGTCTCCTGTATCGACCCACATTGATTGCATTCGCAGCTCGCGCTCGATCAGGGTTCGTAATTGACGCCGGCCTGAGCCGATACCCAGAGATCGTGGGCTGCGGGATTATTCATCTCTTCATACAAGTGGCCGACAAGGCCTGCGCACCGTGCAGTCAGAACAAGGCCTCGCATGAGTGGTGCCGGAATCCCGGCTTCGCCGAGCACGGCTGCGATCGCCGCACTAATGTTCGTGACGAGTTTCTTGCCTGTTTCTTGTTGCAGACTGGCCTCCAGCTGCTTCATCGCGGCAATTACGTTTCCGTCTACGCCGATTTCGACGGCTACTTCGATAAGCCGGTCAACACGACGATCTTTGTCCTTATGGATAGGATGCCCAAAACCGGGCACGGGCTTTCGTTGTTCTCGGCAAGTTTTGATCTCCTCGATCGCCGTTGCCTCTCGCTGATCGTCGGGAGCAGCGACAATTCTCTCGAGAATAGCGCCGCACTCGCTCGCGGTTCCCGCGTAGCGTTGCCCGACACCCAATAGCCCGGCAACGACAGCACCTTGAAAAGATTCCGGTGCCCCGTAGTGGGTGAGTCGGGTCACAATTGCCGAAGGAACAAGGCCGTGCTCCATGATCGTAACCATGACGGCATCGACGATCCTGCGCTGAGCATCGGACGGCTCTTGCCCCAGCGCCTGCAGCAGCATCAGCTGTGTAAAGGAGTATTGACCGATGAGGTCGTCGACCAGGTTCTTGTCGCGAATCAGTATGTTGTCAGCATCAAACCCGCAAATCGACGTCGTTCCCTGCGGCTTGTCGTTGCTACTCATAGGTCTTCCTATTCAGTATCGTTCGAAATTTCGCATATCGAATTTGATTTCGTTATGCGAAAACTATAGCATGCAGTCATTATCAACGAAAGATGCCTTTTGGGGGGACCAATGGCCAGAATAATTGCAGCGAGCATCGTCTTTGGTGCAATGGCGTTTCAAACAACGCCAGTTTGTGCACAAGGTGCGGTGCTTGAGGAAATCGTGGTAACGGCACGAAAGCGTGCCGAGACTCTTGAAGAGAGCCCGGTATCCGTACGCGCTTTCACGGCGGTTGAGATTGAAGCTGCGGGTATCGAAACACCTCGTGACTTCATTAACCTGACGCCCAACGTATCGCTGGTTGAAACGCAGAACGCGGGTAACGCATTTATCAACGTGCGCGGCGTTTCCCAGGCTCGTAACAGTGAAATGTCTGTCGCAGTGCTTGTCGACGGCGTACTGATGGCGAATCCGGCGCAGTTCACACAGCAATTGATTGATGTACAGCAGATCGAAGTTCTGCGCGGCCCGCAGGGCGCACTGTACGGTCGCAATGCTATTGGCGGCGCTATTACAATCACCACACAGCAGCCGGGCGATGAATTCGCGGGCAGGATAGAGCTGGGAGCCGATTCCGGACCAGGATTTACGGTTCGTGGCTCGGCAAGCGGCCCGGTGGGTGAGTCAGATACGCTGAAGTTTCGCGCTACCGCCTCTTATGTGGACACTGACGGCTATATCGACAATACGTATCTTGATGAAACGGCGGATCCTTACAAAGATCTGTCTGGCCGGATTCGTCTGCAATACCAGCCGAGCGATACCTTCTCTGCTGATTTCCGACTAAGTGCCTCGCAGCTCGACACGCAGGCATTGTATTTTGTCATCGCCGCAGAGGTGGACGACACGAGCCTCCCGGTTCGAGTCAACAATCCCGGCTCCAATGAGCGCGACATATATACCGCCAGCATGAAACTGGAGTGGGAGACTGATAACGGTACTTTCACATCCATAACAGCGTTCGATGATCTTGAAGAACTTCTCACGGGCGACCAGTTCAATTTCGTGCCACGAGAGGAATCGCTCATAAACTTCTTCCCGATTGGGCCGATTATCACGGCACTGACCGGTGATCCCGTGGCTGATCTCAGCCAGACGCAGTACCTGGAAGCCGAGTCGTGGAGCCAGGAGTTCCGCTATATCTCGCCTGCTGAAGAACCGTTACGCTGGATTGTTGGCGCGTATGCGATAGGCACCGACCGCTATATTTCTACAGGCAACCAAGTAGATCGCGGTAACGGCGTGTTCCCAGTTTATCGTGAACCGCGTGTCTCGCTATTCGTTGACCCGACAGATCCGAGCCCTCAGCTGAGCTTGCTGGCTGATGCGCAGGACAATTTCGCCTGGGCCGTATTCGGCGAGTTAGCGTACGACTTCTCAGATACTTTCGAGGCATCGTTGGCCCTTCGCTACGATGAGGACACGCGCGAAAATACCACGCTGACCCAAGCGTTGTATGACCCGACCGGTGGTATTGGTATTACCGAAGGAGAAGTTCGCAAGAAGACCTGGGACGAGCTGCAGCCTAAAGTTACGCTGCGCTACAAGCCCACCGATGAACTTACCGTTTACGGTGGATTCAGTCGCGGCTTCCGCAGTGGTGGCTTTAACCAGAGCGGTGTTGGTGCTGCCGTACCGGAACCTGGTGTGGAAGACCTTTTCGAAGCGCAAGTGGCAGATACCTTTGAGGTCGGCGTCAAGTCCATCTTTGGCGGCGGCCGTTACTCGACGGCACTAAGCGTGTTCCAGACAAGTTTCGACAACGCGTATTTTTTCTTCTTCGACCCGACCACCAGCACCCAGAATCTTGGGGGTATCCCCGAGGTCGACTACGTTGGCTTCGAGTTTGAGACAAATGCGAGGTTCAATGACTACTTTGATGCTTATCTCGGTATTGGTTACACCGATAGCGAGATTAAACGCGCCGCAGATCCTGCCGACAATGGCAATCAGGCGCCACTGGTTACCGAGCTGACGCTGAACGTTGGTGGCCAGTTCCGTTATCCGCTCAGCTTTGGGGACGGCAACTCAAACGCCGTTGTACGGCTCGATTATCAGATGATGGGCGACACTTGGTGGGATCCAGGCAACATATCAAAACGCAGCCCGGTCAATCTGATTGATTTCCGGGTAGGTGTAGAAATGCCTGATGACTGGTCAGTTACTCTATGGGCCAAGAACCTGTTTGATGAGAAATACAACGCCGAATTCTCGCCGGGACCGGCGCCGGGGTTAAACTTCCTTTGGCCGGCACCACCGCGTCGCTGGGGTGCCACGTTTATCAAGCGTTTCTAAACACAGAGAATTCGGAGGGTAAATCGGATGAGTTCAAAACCGATCATCAAAAGCAAGCTTCATCACAATGCGCATGTAACGACGGATATGGAAGCCGTGCGTGAATTTTATGAGGAGGTCATCGGCTTTCCGCTGGTTGCTACCTGGGCTGAGAAAACAGATCTATTCGGCAAGGTGCGCACCTATATGCATTGTTTTTTCGATATAGGGAACGGTGAGAATCTGGCGTTTTTCCAGTTCGATGATCCGGAAGACCAGAAAGAGTTTGGCCCAGAATTGCCGTTATCCGGTTTTCGCCATCTGGCGATGAAGGTTGACCAGGAAACACAGGACGGTATACGAGACCGACTGGCCGCTGCTGGTTACGCAGCACCTGATACCTACATTCTCAACCATGGTTACTGCTACTCGCTGTATGCTTTCGATCCGGCGAAGTTGCTCATCGAATTTACTGTCGACCACGAAGATGTGGACACGATCAATTCGGATCGGAAGGCTGATGCTCATAGCGTTTTGAAACGCTGGCTCGACGGCGATCACTCGCCGAATAATGAGGCTTATCACCGCTAGCTGGCTCGGCGCAACTCGCTGTCGCAGAAACAATCAAGCTCTGTATTTTCACGGGGCATGGCTGACTATTGAGAGAAGAAAGCATGACAACAAAAATTTGCATCGTTTATCACAGCGGATACGGCCACACGGCTAAACAGGCGGCAGCCGTAGCAGACGGGGCGCGCGAAGTTTCCGGCACTGATGTCAGTGAAGTTCCGGTCGAGGATCTCTCCGAGGAAGCCAGTCCTGCCTGGGAAAAGCTGGATGCTGCGGAAGCGATTGTATTTGGCTGCCCAACTTATATGGCGTGTCCATCCGCGGGCCTCAAGCAGTTTATGGAAGCAACCTCGGGTCGCTGGATGTCGCAACAGTGGGCTGACAAGTTGGCTGCGGGATTCACTAATTCCGGTTCGCAGAACGGCGACAAGCAGAACACGCTGGTGGATATTGCGACATTTGCCGCGCAGCACGGAATGGTCTGGATAAATCTCAATCTGCTGCCTGGTAACAACAGTTCTGCGGGGAGTGTTGACGACTTGAATCGTCTCGGCGCGTCTCTTGGTGCGATGGCGCAATCAAATGTCGATGAGGCGGCCGACGTCGTACCGCCTAAAGCTGATCTGGATACGGCACGCAGCCTGGGCGAGCGCGTGGCCAAGTGCGCTCAGCGCTGGTCTGAATAAAGCAACACCAAACGGCGATTGAAGTTGCACGTTTGCAGACACTGAACGAGGCTGCTACATGATGTATGACAGAGAGATTGAAACCCGATCGGTCGAAGAGCAATTCGACCTGGACGGTAGCAGTTTTCGAAAACAGGTCGAATACTTGTTCCAGAATTCGACCTTTTATCAAAAGAAACTGCGCGATGCGGGTTTCGACGCCTCCGACGCCGTCGGCGGTCTCGAGGACATTCGAAATCTCCCTTTTACCGAAAAAGACGAGCTGCGCAAGACACAGGCAATGATGCCGCCGTTTGGCGACCATCTGTCCTGCCCACCGGAAGAGTTGCAACGAATTTTCAGCACGAGTGGCACGACGGGAGTGCCGTGTTACCTCGGCTTGACCCGTAACGATATCGATATGTATGCGACAAACGTCGCACGCGGCTACTCGGCCGCCGGCTTCTCCAAAGGTCAGAGGATCGTGGTCGGCTTCAATGCTGGCCCGTTTGTGGCAGGCGCTGTTTACTATGGATTCGACAAGATCGGTTGTACGGTTATTCCCGTTGGCACTGGCAATACGGAACGACTCGTCACTGCAATTCAGAAGCTCGGCGCAACCGGTGTCAGCTGCACACCTTCTTACGGACTTTACTTGATCGACTGGTGTCAGCAGCAGGGCATTGATACGCGTTCACTGGGGCTCACCAATATGATTACGGCCGGCGAACCTGGCGGTGGTGATCCTCTGATTCGCGGCCGCATTGAAGGCGCATTCGGATGCAAGGTCCGTGAATCCATGGGGATTGGGGATATCTCGTTGGCGGTCTGGGCAGAGGACCAGGACGGAGACGGCATGCACTTCATGGCGCGTGGATTTGTGCACGTCGAATTGATAGACCCTGTCACCGGGGAACCGCGGGAGTGGACCGACGGCGGTGAGGGCGAGCTTGTTTATACGGCGCTACAGCGTGATGCAATGCCGCTGCTCAGGTTCCGGAGTCGTGACCACGTCGTTGTCAACATGAAATCAAATCCAACCGGACGCACCGGGCCCCGAATCCGTTGCATCGGGCGAACCGACGATATGCTGATTGTGCGGGGTGTGAATCTGTTTCCATCAGCCATACGCAGCATTCTTCAGGAATTTACGCCGGACGTGTCGGGCATGTTGCAGATTAGACCGACGGAACCAGGTGTTTTACAAACTCCGCCGCTCCCGGTCGTTGTCGAACTGGGCGAGGGCGTAGTTGATCCGGACGGTGAGTTAAAGCAACGGCTGAAGGACGAGATTCGATCAAGACTGCTGGTTGGAACCGCTATCGATCTGGTTCCCTATGGAACAATCCCCAGAGAAACCTACAAAGCCAAACTAATAGACTACTCCGATGTGAGCTCGGCGAAAGCCGTTACAGGATAATCATGCAAAAAAAGGTACCCCCTCTTGCGAGCACGATTGTCGGAAGTTACCCGCAGCCAGACTGGTTGATTGACCGGCAAAAACTTTTAAAGCAATTTCCACCGCGAACTCGCGCCCGGGAACTATGGCGCATCGGCCCTGATCATCTGAAGGCGGCACAGGACGACGCGACTCGCCTGGCGATCCTTGATCAGGAGCGGGCTGGCCTCGATATTGTTAGCGACGGTGAAATCCGGCGTGAGAGTTATTCCAACCATTTCGCAACGGCACTGGCTGGCGTCGACCTCGATAACCCAGGCAAAGCACTCGATCGAAGCGGCGAACCGGTATTCGTGCCGCGTATCGTTGGTCCGATTAGTCGCAAGCATCCGGTCGGCGTTGAGGATTTTAAGTTCCTGCGGGCGAACACGGATCGGATGGTCAAATTTACGGTACCGGGTCCGTTTACTATGTCGCAACAGGCGCAAAACGATTTCTATGCGACCGACAGAGAAGCTGCACTCGATTATGCGGCCGCGGTTAACGAGGAAATAAAGGACCTGTTCACGGCTGGCGCTGACGTCGTTCAGCTGGACGAACCATACATGCAGGCGCGCCCTGAAAAAGCCCGCGAGTACGGTGTCGAGGCTCTTAATCGCGCATTGGAAGGAGTCTCAGGTACGACCTGTATCCATATCTGTTTTGGTTATGCTGCGCTGATACACGAGCGCCCGGAGGGGTATTCATTCCTTCCCGAGTTATCCAATACATCCTGTAGCCACATTTCAATTGAAACCGGGCAGTCGAATCTTGATTGCGAGGTGTTGGACTCGCTAAAAGGCAAGCACATACTGCTCGGCGTTATCGATCTGTCGACAGAGGATGTCGAGTCGGTTGATTTAATCAAGGAAAGAGTCAGGCGCGGCATGGAATATGTGAGCCCTGATCACCTGCTGCTAGCGCCGGACTGCGGGATGAAATATCTCTCGCGCGAGGCGGCCTTCGGCAAACTGTCCAACATGGCGGAAGCTGGTCGGCAGCTTCGTGATGAACTCTAAGCCAAATGGTGATTTGCTATGAGTAGTAGCGACAATCGAATATTAACAACGCACACGGGCAGCCTGCCCAGGCCCGAGGACCTCATCCAGATCATGTGGGCCAAGGGTGACGGGATTCCAGTGGATGAGAAGGCGCTGGAGGAACGTGTCGCTGCCGCCGTGGACGAAATTGTCGGCAAGCAGGTTACCGCCGGTGTGAGTATTGTCAACGATGGCGAAATGTCGAAACCCAGCTATGCAACCTACGTAAAAGACCGTCTGCATGGCTTTGACGGCGACTCCATACAGAATTATTTCTTCGCGGACCTTGCTGACTATCCAAAAAGTGCGGAGATCGTCGCCGGTAACCCGGGTCGGCGCAAACGTTCGGCGCCGGGCTGCAATGGACCAATTTCGGTGAGCGATACCGAAGCAGCCACTCTCGATATGGTTCATCTCAACGACGCTGCGAGTAAACGAGACGTAACGGGAACGTTTTCCAGCGCCGCGTCACCGGGCGTTGTATCGATTTTTTTTGGTAACGACTATTACAAAACGGATGAGGAATACGTGTTTGCAATAGCGGAGGCTATGCGCCACGAATACGAGGCTATTGTCGCTGCGGGAGCAACCGTGCAGCTGGACTGCCCGGATCTCGCCATGGGCAGGCACACTACCTATGCCGACCTGGATCTTGCGGGCTACAGAAAAAAAGTCGCAATGAATATCGAGGCCCTCAATCACGCTGTTCGCAATATTCCGGCGGAACAGGTGCGCATGCACCTGTGCTGGGGTAACTATCCCGGCCCTCACCATTGCGATGTCGCGTTTGCGGAGATCATCGACCTGGTCTGGGAAGCAAAGCCGCAGACGATATTGTTCGAGGCGGCAAATCCCCGTCATGCGCACGAGTGGAATCTTTTTGAAACGACCAAGGTGCCGGACGATAAAGTACTGTGTCCGGGCGTCATAGAGCCGCAATCGAACTACATCGAGCATCCGGAACTCGTCGCACAGCGCATCGAGCGTTACGCGAAACTCGTCGGTGCAGATCGTGTTATGGCGGGCGTCGATTGCGGTTTCAGTGTCCACGTCGGCATGCAAGGTATCGATCCCGATGTTGCATGGGCGAAACTCGCGGCCCTCGCACAAGGCGCTGAGATTGCCAGCAAACGGCTGTTGTAGACCGGTGGCCCATACCAACAATCGCGGCGTCGAGCGGGTGCTTACCGGGATTCCAGCGACCGACGGCGCCGGCGTTCGCATGACGCGCGTCATCGCAACCCCCGACCTCGATCATTTCGATCCTTTCCTGCTGCTTGACGAGTTTCGTTCTGACGATCCGAACGATTACATCGCGGGCTTTCCCGATCATCCGCATCGCGGCTTCGAGACAGTTACCTATATGCTCGCCGGATATATGCAGCACGCCGATAACAAGGGGAACGCCGGGCTCCTCGGCCCCGGCAGCGTACAGTGGATGACGGCAGGACGCGGCATCGTGCATTCCGAGATGCCGCAGCAGGAGAACGGTCTGATGTGGGGTTTCCAACTTTGGGTCAACCTGCCGGCAGTGGACAAGATGTGCGAGCCGCGCTATCAGGACATTCCGGCCAGCGATGTCCCCGCCGTTGAGATCGGAGCTGGCGCTACGGTAAAGATAATCGCGGGCGAACTTGAGGGCACCAAAGGGCCTGTTGAGGGCGTGACAACAGAGCCGTTGTATGTTGACGTACACATCGACGCTGATGGCGAAGTGACGCTCCCGACTCCGGTCAGCCACAATGCATTTGTTTACGTCTACGAGGGTAGCGTATCGATTATCGCGGACCAGAGCCGAACGATCTCCCGCGGTGAGATCGCGCTGCTCGGAGCTGGAGACCAGCTGACGGTTGCGGCAGTCGAAAAACCCCGGTTCATCCTGGTCGCCGGCCGCCCACTCCATGAACCGATTGCCCGCTATGGGCCCTTTGTCATGAACACCGAGGACGAAATCAAACAGGCGATTCTCGACCGCCAGGCGGGCAACTTCTGAGCTGCCGGCGCAGCCGACAATTCATACCGCGACGACTTGAGCTACACACAGCGCCCGCCTATTTGGCCTCCGTACCAGGACCCAACGGCCGCTTTTCGTTCTTCGAGGCTCAACGACCCGATTGATCGGCCTTCTGTGCTGTGCATACGAATCGAAATTACGCGCTGTTAGCTCTCGCGAGCAATGGTTTCCAGTCGCCAGATATTTTGGCCTCGTCAACATTCTGCCTCATCTCTTCAATTCGTTCGTACATCCGCTCGACTATGGCCTCAAAGCGCGGATCGCGTCTCAACGGCTCGATGATCGGGTCATCTTCAAACTCCCAAACATCAGACGAGGCGGAGCTCACGAATCCATCGTC